>NZ_JAEHNT010000009.1:0-10394 GCF_016742815.1 Lactobacillus sp. A27 | reverse complement strand
ACGAGAAAGGAACTCCTTTTTCTAATGTTTAAAGAAATAAATTTAAGGAATCATTCATCCTTACACAAACTATTTTACAGTCTCATCTACTAAATCTAAGGGCGTGACTAAACTATTTAGATTATAGATGTAAGATTAAGAGGTTTAATTGAATCTTGAAAGCTTTTTTCATTGATAAAATTCTGTATAATAAAGCTTAAGCATATTAAAGGAAGTTGATTAATTAACTATGTTAAAAGAAGAGAAGAAATTTGATCAATTGGGGCAAAAATTATTTATGCAAGGCACTTTGCAAGAATTTGAAAAGAAAAATGGCCCAATTAAGGGCAGAATGGCAATTACTGAGGGTAAAATTCCGCCTGAAATGTTAAATAAATTGCAACCTGAATTAATGAAAAATCCTAAATGGAAAGTAGTCGAAGGCAGTTTTGATTTTTCAAACTATACTATTGGGATGGTAGTAGGTCTTAATCCAATCAAGCCATTGAGTGAAGGATGGCTAGTTCCTCAATTAGGTCATCCCGGTGTACAACCAGATAAGCATTGGCAGGAATTCTTTATGGAAAAAGTAATGAATTCAATTGACGAAAATGGTCATATTGATTTGCCATTGTTTACTTGGATTTCAGATAAGAATGATTTGACGAAATCTGCAAAAGATATGTAGTAAAAAAGCCATTTAGAAGGATGAAAGACCTTCTTGGGTGGCTTTTTGCATTTTATTTTAAAAAATTATGAAAAATTATTATAATCTAGTTTATAATTCGGTTTAAGAATGAAAACCGAAAAAAACCGAAAACTTCACGGAATTTAGGAGGTTATGAGAGAATGACGGAGAATAACGAACAAACGAAAATCACTGATACCAAGCTTAAAGGCGCATTAGACACGGCAATCTTTGCTGGGGGATGCTTTTGGTGCATGGTGAGTCCATTTGATAAGCTGCCCGGAATAGAAAAGGTAGTTAGTGGGTATACTGGTGGTCATGTTGCCAATCCAACTTACGAAGAAGTCTGCACGGGTAAAACTGGGCATACAGAAGCCGTTGAAATTACTTTCGATCCTGAAAAAATGCCTTATCAAAAGTTGCTTCAATATTATTGGCAGGTTACTGATCCCACGGATGCAATGGGGCAGTTCCAAGATCGTGGCGATCAATATCGTCCCGTAATTTACTATAACTCACCAGCACAGAAGGAAGCTGCGGAGAAGTCCAAACAAGAATTAGCTGAAAGCGGCAAGTTCGATGATCCGATTGTGACGAAAATTGAACCAGCTCAACCATTTTATCCAGCAGAAGAATATCACCAAGATTTCTATAAAAAAGATCCGCTTCGTTATGCAATGGAAGAAGCAGGTGGCCGAGAAAAATTTATCAAAGAGCACTGGGACAAATAATGAAAGCTTTGTCTGTGCGTGGTGACTATATCATGCAGATGATTAACGGCACCAAGAAAATAGAATACCGCACGTGGAAAACTAATTATCGTGGACCAATTTTGATGTGCTCTACGGCAAAAAGAGTGCCGAATTCTGCACCAGGATATGCACTTTGCGTGATGGATCTGTATCGAATAGACTGGAATGATGTCGATCAATGCTATTATTGGTACATTAAACTTAAGAATTTGATTGATCCGATTAAAGTAAAAGGACAGCTTAAGCTTTTTAATGTTGATGATGATGTAATTATTCCAATTAAGAGCTCAGAATTTGAAAAACAAGTTATTCCATTGATTTATCGTTCCAAAAATAAACACGTTTAATAATATAACTTATGTAAAGCAGCAAAAATATGACAATTATTGCTTTGGATCATTTTGTAATTACTGTGACTGATTTAAATAAATCTAAGAATTTTTATCATGAAATTCTAGGATTGCCTATTGTTGATGAACAAAATGGCTTCGTTTCTCTTCAATGTGGTGATCAATTAATTCGACTGAGAAAAAAGACTAATGGGGTTAACGCAATTGTGGCTAAACAATTGGAAACGAGAGTTTTTGATTTTTGTCTTCAAACTGATCAACCTATTAAAAATGTGATAGCTAAGTATAAATCAAATAATCAAGAGATTATTTCGGGCCCAGTAGAGAAGCATGGTGCACATGGAAAAATGACTTCTGCTATACTAGGGATCCAGATGGAAACTTGGTCGAAGTCTGTTCTTATGAATGATTACTATATAGCTAGTGCTAAACATTGAGAAAAGGTTTGTTTTTTAATATTAAAAAATGAAAAAAGCTGATAAAACTTTGTTCTGTGAATGAGGATATCAGCTTTTTTCTGTCTTAAATCAAATATTAAAAATAACAATTTTTAAGAAAATTAATATAAGCCAAATGGTACTCTTATTACATATTACTTATAAAAAGTAATAAAATACTTTAAAAAAGATATACATAATGATATATTAATATTTATAGCTATGTTAAATATATTTATATAGAATAAACATGCTTTAAGTGATGTGATATTAAGATGTTATCTGAAAATAACTATAATGAGAAAATAAGGAAATCTAATAATAAAAGAAATAAATATTCAATTAGGAAACTATCAGTTGGAGCTGTCTCAGCTTTGATTGGAGTTTCTTTTTTTGGCTTTAGTTCTCAAGTAGCATGTGCAGATACTGCTGATAATAGCAGCAACGGACATAATAATCCGGCAACTGATTCAGATACTTGGCAAATTGGAAGTCAAAACACTAAAGAATATGACGGAAAAGAAACTAATAAGATTGATGTTAATAAGTTTAGTTTGTCAGATGGTGATAAAAAACTAAATACCAGCAGCATCAATAATGATAACTTTCAATGGGTTGATAAAAATGTTGGTACATACTATGCTAAATTAACAGATTCAGCTGCTAAAAAGTTGAGAAAAGATAATCCTACTTTATCCAAAGTTCCAGGAATTGTTGGTACTTATACAATTGCTCAGGGTAAAGCAAGCGCTGAATTGAGAGGCTATGATTCAAAAGCAGCGGATGCTGGATTTAATGCAGTGGCTAAAAGGTATGAAGATTTAGGATATGTGGTAGAAACCACAAAGACTGGATAATGATAAGCCAGTTCAACCTGAAACTGTTGAAACAAACGATAATTCCTTGCCTCAATCAGGAGAAGAATCACTTTCATGGCTAGGCATACTTTTATCAAATCTAGGCTTAGGCAGCATGTTTATTAAGCAAAAAAAGAGATAGCTATACTCATCAATGATTACTAAGTGTAAAATAGTTTGTGGTAACGTTTAAATATAAATTAAAAGGAGTCAAATCCATTTTAGGACTTGACTCCAAAACAAAAAGATCAGTAGTCTGATGTTAAGCCAAAAAACACATTAGAAGCTGGTTTTTTATGGAATCTATTATAACTGATATCGTGAAAATTATTAAGTCCGAAAATAATGTTATTGCTCGTGAAAAGGCATTAATGTGCTACTTCTTTGATTTGATTAGAGAATTAATGAAATTAGCACTAGAAGAAGTTGATGCCGGCTTAGTTGAAGAAACTAAAAAGCAAGGCTATCAGATTGAAAAGAAAAATAAGCTAGTCTTTCGACCAGCTTATTTTTTAATGCGGCAGTTATTTAATCCATGGTGCCATTACCTTTGTAGTCATTAACGATGACCTTTGGTAGTTTGATTAAATCTTTGAAGAATGGATTTTGACTTGAAGTAGCGATATATAGTTTTCCATTCTTGTTTAAAAGCAGATCACATACTTGAGCACTTGGTTCACCATGATAAGTAGTGGCAACATCATACATTATGAATTTGCTCTACAGCGAAGTCTGAGAATTCTTGATTAGTAGTTTGATTAGTTAAAATATCTACCATAATAATACCTTCCTTGCTCTAGTAGCTTGTTAGTTTTATTATAAGCTTAAAGACTGACATGTTTTGACAGGAAAGCCTAGAAAATGAAAAAATCTGAACGACTTAACCAAGAATTGATCTATCTAAGCGATAAAAAAGTATTTCACTTAAAAGAATTAGAAGAAGCTTTTACTATTTCTGAACGCACAGCTTTACGGGATATTGCTGATTTGGAACAACTAGGATTAGCTTTTTATAGTGAAACGGGACGTAGTGGTGGTTATCACATTACCAATAGTAAATTGCTTTTGCCTATTCGATTTAATACGTCAGAGATTAATGCTATCTTTTTTGCTTTGCAAGCTATTAAAAATATTAGTGAAACACCATATAGTAATGAGTATCAAAAAATTCAGGCCAAGTTATTAAAGAATTTGCCTACTAGGTTGCAGGAACAAATAAAGCTTCAGGAAGAATTTGTTCAGTATGTCAGTCAACCTAGTTTGAATAAAGTAATATTTTTTGATTTGCTACTTAAGGCATGTATTGATAATGATTTAATATTAGCGGAAAATCAGCAGTTTATTAAAGAAAAACAAAAGTTGCAACTACTTGATTTGTTTTATCAAGCAGGGAATTGGTTCTGTCATGCTTATAATTTAGATTTGAAACGTTGGTTTGTTTTACGTCTGGATAAGTTTAGAATGGTCAAACAACTGAAATCTGATCGAGTAATAATGAGTAAAAATGAATTAAGTGAAAGTTATCAAGAATATGAACAAAAGCATTATTGCATCCCATATCAATGTTTATTAACTAAAATTGGCGAACAAAAAATTAAATATAATTCTTATCCAATTATGCAGATAATGCATCAGGGGCAAAAGATTTATTTAAATGGCAGATACAATAAAGAAGAATTGCATTATCTAGTAGATTATTTGATCTCTTTGGGCTCAGAGGTTAAAGTGCTTAAACCTCAAGAATTAAGAGATAGTTATTTGCGAAAACTAAAGCGGATTATTAAACAATATTGATTTTTTAAATTCTGACAGAGATTGACAGAATTCTAAAATATACTGAAGTAGAAGATATCAGGAGGTAACAATCATGACAAAAATAATGAACGAAGATTTTTTAGATGTTTTACAAGATAAAGGACCAGCAACGATTGTTTCAATTAATGGTAATCCAGCTAGTGTAGTTAATACTTGGTCACAATATATTAACGTGGTTTCTGATGATATAATTTTGATTCCAGCTGCGGGGATGCATTCGATTGAACAAGATTTTGAAAAAGATCCAAAGCATGAACTGACAATTACAATCGGTTCTTACAATTATCAAGGAACCGCTGGAATGGGGCGCGGTTATCATATTCATGGTAGTGGTCAATTCATTAATGAAGGCGCATATTTTGATCAAATGAAAGCCCAGTTTGATTGGATTCGCGCTGTATTAGTTGTGAAGATTCATGATGTTGAGCAGAAGATATAGCAAAAAAGTTTGGAGCGTCAACTCCAAACTTTTATTTTTAATCAATTTATTGAGCAAAATATGATAGACATTAAGTAATAAGTGTTACCCATTGAAAATGTAATGAAGAAACTATTGTGTTAGGAGGATTTTATGGATAAACGTAAAATTGTAATTGTTGGTGCTTCACATGGTGGTCATGAATCAGCATTGAGCTGTTGGATAAATATAATGATGTAGATGTAACTGTTTATGAAGCTGGCGACTTTATTTCATTTATGTCCTGTGGTATGCAATTATACCTAGAAAATAAAGTTACGGCTGAAGATGTTGAAAAGAAGGGCGGTCATGTTTATGCCAACCATGAAGTAACCGCGATTCATCCTGAACATAAGACAGTAACAGTTAAGGATTTAACCAATAATTCTGAAGAAGAAGTTCAATATGGTAAGTTAATCCTTTCTTCAGGTGTAACGCCAAAGGTTTTACCAGTACCTGGCAATGATCTTAAGAATATCTATTTAATGCGTGGACGTGATTGGGCTTCTAAGTTAATGAGTGCTGTTAACGATCCAGCAATTAAGAATGTTGCTATTGTTGATGCCGGTTATATTGGTACTGAAGCCAGTGAAGTATTTGCTAAAGCTGGCAAGCATGTAACTTTAATGGACATGATTGATCGTCCATTAGGAACTTACTTGAACCCAGAATTACTCGATGTTTTGGAACCTACCTTTAAGAAGAATATGGATCTTAAGATGGGTGTTAAAATTGAAGGCTTCAACGGTAATGAAAAAGTTGAAAGCGTCAAAACTGATCAAGGCGATGTGCCAGCTGACTTGGTTGTTGTTTCCGCAGGGGTAACTCCTAATACTGATTGGTTAAAGGGTACAGTTGATTTGGATCAAAGAGGCTGGATTAAGACTGATCCATACTTGAGAACGAATGTTAAAGACGTTTACGCTATTGGAGATGCAATTTTGCCACTTTCTATTCCAGTAGGTAAGCCAATGCCAATTGCTTTAGCTACTACTGCTAGAAGAGAAGCACAATATGTGGTTGATCATATCTTTGAAGATAAGCCAGATCGCGCTTTCAAGGGTGTTATCGGTGCTTCAGCTCTTAGCGTCTTTGACTATCACTTCGCTACTGCGGGATTAAATAAGTTTTCAGCTCCTAAGAATAAGCTTGACTATCAAACTAGCTTCTATGAAGATCATATGCGTCCAGCTTATGTTCCAGAAGCAGATAATCCTAAGGTATATGTCAGCTTAACCTTTACTCCATACACTCACCAAATCTTAGGCGGTGCGGTACTTTCTAAGTATGATATTACTGCTCAAGGCAATGTTTTAGCTTTGGCAATTAGTCATAAGATGCGTTTGGAAGACTTGGCTGAACAAGACTTCTTCTTCCAACCAGGATTTGACCGTCAATGGAGTTTGCTTAATTTAGCTGCACAACATGCATTAGGTATGGCAAGATTCTAATTTAATCGTTAATAAAAATAAATTATAAAGATAAAAACTAGTCATGTTTTAACAGCATGGCTAGTTTTTTTGTGAGATTTAGTTGTGTTTGAGTAAAATAGTTAGTAACTATAATTGCTCATTGAGGGAGATCATTTCAAGTAAACTTTGAGCAGTAGAAGAGCCTTCGTTACCGGCTTTTAAGCCAGCTCTTTGCAAAGCTTGTTCAATATTTTCTGTAGTTAAAATACCAAAGGTAACCGGAATTTTAGCTTGTAAATTCATTTGCATGATTGCATTCGTTACATTTTGAATAATCATGGCATAATGATCAGTTTCACCCTTGATTACTGCACCAAGAGTCATAATTCCAGCATATTTATCAGAATTAATTAGTTTTTGCGCGGTAAAGCCGATTTCAAAAGCTCCTGGTACCCAGATAACATCGATTTCATCGTCTTGGATTCCAAATTGATGCAGTGTTTCTTTGGCACCACGAACCAAATTTTTAGTAACAATTTCATTAAATTTAGCTACGACAATAGCGATTTTCCCATGTGTATTGGTGAAGTTTCCAGTATATTCCGTCATTATTCTGCCTCCTTAAGTTCTAATAGATGATGGAATCTCTTTTTCTTAGTTTGCAAGTAAAAACGATCAACATCATTAGGTGCAATTTCTAATGGAATACGCTTATTAATCTTAATACCATAATCGTTTAATTGATCGATTTTATCAGGATTATTGGTTAGTAAATTGATTTCCTTAATCTTCAATTCTTTAAAAATCGCGGCAGCAACATCATAATTACGCTCATCAGGCGCAAAACCTAACATTTGATTTGCTTCATAGGTATCATGACCTTGATCTTGTAAAGCGTAAGCTCGTAATTTGTTGGTTAAACCAATACCGCGGCCTTCTTGGTTAAGATAAATGATTAAGCCAGAACCGTTCTTTTCGATTTCTTTCATAGCAGTATGAAGTTGGGCACCACAATCGCAGCGTTTAGAACCGAAAGTATCACCAGTTAAGCATTTAGAATGAACGCGAGTTAATACTGGCTTTGAAGGATCAATATTTCCTTTAATTAAAGCAACATTACCGTTGCCATAACTTTTGATTTTAAAGTTGCCATAACGGGTCGGTAGGTTTACAAATTCTGAGCGCTTACTCGCTGGACTGTTAATGTATTCTTGCAATTCTGCGATTGTTAAGAAAGGCATGTGGTGTTCTTTAGCTATTTCTTTTAATTGAGGACGTCTTGCCATATGTCCATCAGATTTCATTACCTCACAAATGTAAGCCACTTCCGGTTCACCGGCCAGATGAGCCAGTGCAATTGAGGCTTCAGTATGACCATTTCTGTGTTTAATTTGATCATCCTTAGCAACGAGTGGGAAACAGTGACCAGGTCTAAAGAAATCCTCTGGTTTACTGTTCCGATCGGCAATTGCTTTAATTGTTGCAGCACGATCATAAGCGGAAATACCCGTGGTAGTCGTCTTATAATCAACACTAATGGTAAAGGCTGTACCATAAGGATCAGTATTATCTTGTTCCATTTGATGCAAGTTTAAACGTTGGGCGATTTCCTTACTTACTGGTGTGCAAAGCAAACCACGGGCATATTTAGTCATAAAGTTTACATTTTCTGGAGTAACTTTTGAGCCCAAACCGATCATGTCTCCCTCAGATTCACGATCTTCATCATCAGCGACGATTACTAAACCACCATTTTTCATCCATTCGATTGCGTTTTGAATTTTTTTGACATCCATTTTAATTTCTCTTTTCTAAGTTCTTGGCGACATATTTACCTAAAATATCAGTTTCAATATTTACTTCTGAGCCTACTTTTAATTGAGCTAAATTGGTTTCATCTTGTGTATGCGGGATTAAGCCTACAGAAAAAGTATTGTCTTTAGTATCCATCACGGTTAAGGAAACACCGTTAATGGCGATGCTACCTTGAGGCACAATTTGCTTTTCTAAGCGAGCAGGGAAGCTAAACCAAATTTCGATTGCATTTTCGTTTTGCCTAATTTCTTTTACTTGAGCAACATCATCAACGTGACCGGTTACAATGTGTCCTTCTAACCGTTGACCAACCTGTAATGATCGTTCGACGTTTAATTGAGCTCCAACATTTAAATCTTTAAACGTTGTCTTTTGATAGGTTTGCGGCATCATGGTGACTGTAAAAGTATTAGAAGTAAAACTTTCAGCAGTTAGACAAGTCCCATTAATTGCAATGGAATCACCAATTTTTAAATTCTTGATAAAATCTGGAGCACATCTAACCGTTAACGTAATAGTTTCTTGATCCTTATCAATTTGCGCGATCTTTGCATCCCCGCGTACTAAACCACTAAACATCAATTTCACCTACAATTCTCAAATTATTTGATAGTTGTTCGATTTTCAAATTTTTAAGCGCCATTCTAGAGCTAGGCAGAATTCCCGCTGTTCCAGCTTTACCTAAAAATTGCGGGCTTAAATATTCAATCACTTTATTTACTAACTGATCATTCATAAAAGCATTAGCTAAGGTGGGTCCACCTTCAACATAGACAGATTGAATGCCTTCTCGTGCTAGAGTCTGGATCACTTCAGTAAGTTGATCTGTTTTCATTAACCAGACCTTGACCTGATTGTTAGTTAAGTTCTTTTTGAGCTCAGAATTTTGGGTAAATATCCAAGTTTGAGCTTGACCATCGGTTAATAGTTTCAGATCTTTGTGTTGAAGCAACCTTCCACGTCGATCAATAATTATCCTGATTGGTGGGTAATCAGTTTGAACGGTAGTTAGCAGGCTAGGATTATCGATGATGGCCGTATTGGAACCAACTAAAATTGCTTGATAATCTGCACGTTCTTGATGAACTCGTTCATAAACCGAGTGATTAGTAATTGCTGTACGAGTATTTACTTGATCGTTAACTCGATAATCAAGACTGACGGCTTGCTTAACAGTGATCCAGGGGCGATTATTTTGGTAGAAGTATGAGTAAAACCGGTTAAGTTCTTCAGCTTCTTTAGCTAAAACACCAGTTGTAACTTCAATCCCGTGCGCTTTTAGTTTGGCAATTCCTTTGCCGGTTACTAGCTTGTGCGGATCAACCTGGGCAATAACAACGCGTTTGATCTTACTTTGAACAATTAAGTCAGAACAAGGTGGTTGCTTGCCATAGTGATTGCAAGGCTCAAGTGTGACATAAAGAGTTGAATTAAATAATTGTTCTGGGGTTAATTTAGAAATGGCGTCACGTTCAGCATGATTTTTACCATAGTGAATATGATGACCAGTAGCTAGTACTTGATCGTTTTTGACGATCACAGCACCAACCATTGGATTCTTCCAAGTTTGGAAGCGTCCTTTTTTAGCTTCTTGTAGAGCTAATTTCATATAATATTGGTCTTTTTCCATTTAAATCACTTCCTAACAGAACAAAAAAGAACCTCGAAGCTAAACTTCAAGGTTCAAAATTAGTATGCAAGTTAAAAAATAATTCAAGTACGCAAAATAAGCGTGGGTTAAAATTATCCTTCTTCTATCTAGACTGTAACTATCGGTACCATTAAGGATTCAACCGCTTGCGCGGGTTGCGGACTTTACCGCCGGTCGGGAA
>NZ_JAEHNT010000081.1:0-1372 GCF_016742815.1 Lactobacillus sp. A27 | reverse complement strand
GAGACTGTAAAATAGTTTGTGTAAGGATGAATGATTCCTTAAATTTATTTCTTTAAACATTAGAAAAAGGAGTTCCTTTCTCGTATGATTGGTTTGAACAAAAAAACACATACAGAAAGAAGAACTCCTTCATGAATGATTTTACCAAAGATTTTGCTCAAGCTCTATTCAATCCAGACAAAATAAATGATTTATTGCGCAAAGAGCTACAACAGGCTGTTAATGACTTGCTAGAAGCTGAGTTGACTGCCTTTCTGGGCTATGATCCCTATGCCAGAAATGGCTGGAATACTGGCAACTCTAGAAATGGTGCTTATTTCCGCAAAGTTGATACGCAATTTGGCCCGATTGAAGTGCAAGTACCTCGGGATCGCAACGGTCAATTTCATCAGCACACGCTGCCTGACTACAAGCAGCACTCGGATATCTTGGAAAGCATGATTATCAAGCTTTATTCCAAGGGCGTGACCACCAGGGAAATAGCCGATCTAATTGAAAAAATGTATGGCAGCCATTACAGTCCAGCTCAAGTATCAAATATTTCCAAGCAGATGATTCCAAAGGTTGAGGCTTACCACAAACGCAAGCTAAGCGACAAGTTTTTCTGCGTCTATTTGGATGCGACATACCTTCCTTTGCGCCGAGAAACATTTGAGCGTGAAGCAGTCTATATTGCCATTGGCATCAAGCCTAATGGGCACAAGGAGGTCATTGACTACTGCATTGCGCCTAGCGAGAACATTGAAGTCTGGACAGATATGCTTCAAAACATGAAATCCCGAGGCTTAAAGCAAGTTGAGCTTTTTCTTTCTGATGGTGTTGTTGGCATGAAAACAGCCTTGGCCAGGACTTATCCTAAAGCTCATTTTCAACGCTGTTTGGTTCATGTCATGCGCAATATCTGCGCTAAAGTACGCGTCGACGATCGTGAAAAGATCATGAACGAATTCAAACAGGTGCATCAACAGACAAACAAAGAAGAAGCCACAGCTGTCCTGCATGACTTCTATACCAAATGGGGCCAGGTTTACAGCCATGTTATCAGAAGCTTGAAAGACATAGAACCAGATCTGCTGGTCTTTTATAACTATCCCAAGCAGATCAGAGCTTCAATTTATTCGACTAACATGATTGAATCATTTAACAATGTGATCAAGCGCAAAGCTAAGCCTAAGGCAGAGTTTCCAACTGAACAGTCGCTTGATGCTTTTATTGGTATTCAGGCAATGAGCTACAATGACCGTTATTTCAATCGAATTCATAAAGGCTTTGGTCAGGTTCAGGACACCTTAGAATCCTACTTTGATTAAATAAATAATTAAAAAATCAATTTACGAGAAAGAACTATTTACACAAAAGATTTGACAGTTTC
>NZ_JAEHNT010000080.1:0-3477 GCF_016742815.1 Lactobacillus sp. A27 | reverse complement strand
CATCTCCACTTTACATAGTAAAAGAAAAAGTGTTGAACGACTACTCCGTCGAGTAATCATCCAACACTAGATTAGTATGTTTTGACTTCTAAAAAAGAAGAAAAACAGCCCCTGCTCGAATTAAAAGGCGTAGGACACCGCTATAACCATTTACAAGTTAATCCACTGCGCGACGTTACAGCTACCATCAACAAGGGAGATTTCGTTTCCATCGTAGGACAAAATGGTGCAGGCAAAACTACGCTTTGTCGCCTGATCTGTGGCTTTATTCCTAATGAAGGTAAAATCTTATTTGATGACGACGACCTATCGCAATATTCTATTAAACAAATTTCTGAAAAAATTGGTTATGTCATGCAGGATCCTAATCAGATGATCTCGCAAAAAATGATTTTTGATGAAGTTGCTTTGGGTTTATGCCTACGTGGTTACAGCAAAGATGAAATCAAGGATAAGGTTTTTAAGACTTTGAAAATCTGCGGTCTTTACCCTTACCGTCATTGGCCAATTTCTGCTTTGAGTTTTGGTCAAAAAAAGCGTGTGACCATCGCCGCTATTTTGGTTCTAGAGCTTGATGTCATCATCCTAGATGAGCCAACCGCTGGTCAAGATTGGAAGACCTATACAGAGATCATGAACTTTTTAAAGAAGTTGAATGAACAAGGCAAGACGATCATGATCATTACCCATGACATGTACCTGATGATGGAATACACTAATCGCTCATTGGCTTTTGCCGATGGTAAACTAATTGCGGATACCGAACCGATTAGATTATTAACCGAAAAAAGTTTAATTAAAAAGGCTTCTCTTAAACGAACCAGTCTCTATGACTTGGCTCATAAATATAATTTAAGAGATCCTAATTACTTTGTCCGCGCTTATGTCGATTCAGAAAGGACCAGTCAAAATGCATGATCAAAACCAGATTCTAGGCTACCAGCCCGGCACCAGCTTTATCTATCAACTAAACGCGACTACTAAGCTAATCTTCATGTTGCTGGTCTCGGCGGCTTGTATGATCACTTATGATACACGCTTCTTACTCGCAATTTGTGTTTTCTCGATCATTTTATTTAAAGAAGCACAAATTAAATGGTCACAAATTTCCTTTATCGTGAAATTTATTGTTGCCTTCATGATTTTAAATTTGATCTTTGTTTATCTTTTTCAACCAACTTATGGTCAAGAAATATATCATTCACGTAGCATCATCATTCATGCTGGCTACTTCACTCTCACGATCCAGGAAGTCTTCTATTTATTCAACTTGCTACTAAAATATATCTGCTCAATTCCGATCGTCTTATTATTCTTGTTGACGACTAATCCGAGTCAATTCGCCGCTAGTTTGAATAAAATTGGCATTAGCTACAATATCTCTTACGCAGTGGCGCTGGCTTTACGTTATATTCCTGACATTCAGAATTCATATTGGGCTATCTCTGCTGCTCAGCAAGCTCGAGGCAACGAATTGTCAAAGAAAGCTAAGTTATCGCAGCGAATCAAAGGAACTTTAAACATCATTATGCCGCTTATTTTCTCTAGTCTAGAGAGAATCGATACCATCAGTACCGCCATGCAGCTACGTCGCTTTGGTTCTAAGAAGAAAAGAACCTGGTATGTAGCTCAATCATTTAAGAAAGAAGATTATTGGGTGATGGGATTGTCAGTCTTGTCTATTTTAATCGTGATTTTGCTCTGGCAATTGAATCATGGCCGCTTTTATAATCCATTTATGTAGCAAAAAGCTCTATCGTTTTTTGACGAAAAATAATTCTAATAAGGTTATTACTTCTAATTAATCGGAAATGAAAGGACCATAAGGTAAAATGAGAAAAGTTGTTCTATTTATTGCAATGAGTCTTGACGGATATATTGCAGATAGTAATGGTGGTGTTGAATGACTAAAGGGACAAGGTAATGATAACGAAAATATAGATACCTATTCTGAATTTACCCAAAATATAGATACAATTTTAATGGGCTGGAACACATATCATCAAATTGTTACAGAGCTTTCTCCGACAAAATGGATATATAGCGATTTTACTACTTATGTGATTACACACAATAAGAGTAATTCTAACAAGCAAATTATTTTTACAGATGTAAACCCTATAGATTTATTGGAAAAATTAAAGCAACAAGATGGCAAAGATATTTGGATTTGCGGTGGAGCTAATCTTGTTCAACAGATAATGCGTGCAGATTTAATTGACAGATATTACATTTCCATTATTCCAACACTTTTGGGGAAAGGTATTAAACTTTTTGGAGAGTTGCCAAAAGAACAAAAACTATCATTAGTTCGAACACGCAATTATAATGGAATTGTTGAGTTAGTATTATGAACACAGAACCAGACACATAGGTGCAGAGTCATTGAATTTGTGAGAAATCACAGTTCGTTGACTCTATTTTATTTCATTAGGTTTCCTATCAGGCCAGGAAGAACAGATTGACGGCATAACTTAATAAAAAATGTCTGTTAAGAAACAGCTTATTCAGCGCACCTAAAAAGCTGCTTATTGCCTAAATTTGGACAACAAGCAGCTTAAAATTTTGGAATATTATCGTGTCAGGCTCTTAACTTAATGACATTGATTTTGCATTAGTCCTTTTTATGTTTTTTCTTTTTATCATCGTCATCAATCGTGACAACTTCAGGCTTCTTAGGAATTGGCGGTGTAATAACTTCATAGTTACGCAACCGTCGTTCTAAATAATCATCTAATCGCTGCGTGATCTCTTCATGCACTATAATCGCCATTACACTCACCCACCTTTACTACATTATATATTAGAAATGTAAGTTAAATAAAGTGATAACCAGATAAGTCATACCGCTGGCAATTACGGGACCGGCAGCCACGCCCTTAAATACTACTACGCCGATGATCGTTCCTAAAACCAAGGCGACAGTTACTTGTGGCACGGCGGCTAACTGATCAACGCCATATCTTGACAAAATAGCTACAGCAATCCCGGCTAAGATAGCGATCCACCCTGCTGGCGATTTGAAAGTATTGATCAAATCCTTAAAACCAATCTGCCCTGTCGCAATTGGAATCAAGATTGCCACTGAAATAACGGTGACGCCCCAATTGATACCTTTGGCTTGAATCACTGGCAGCCACTTGCTGGCAAACGGAATTAACTTTAACGCCATCACTACGCCTGTAGCGATGATCAATGACATGTTTTTACCAACCAGGGCGACAACTAATACTAATGCTAAAAATAGCCAACTCTCCATATTTTTCCCCTTCATTTTATCTATCTTTCATTTAAATCTACACAAGAAAAAAGTTAGTGAAGCTGACTCACTAACTTTCAATTAGAATATTTTCATTATAACTAAATCTGCTTAAAAATAGAATTATTTTTTCTGTAAGCGTCAAATAAAATAGTGTACTTAAAAACCGTCCCAGTTACTGTTATACTGAGACGGTTATTTAAGTTCTTTTATTTACA
>NZ_JAEHNT010000079.1:0-3410 GCF_016742815.1 Lactobacillus sp. A27 | reverse complement strand
AGGCTTAACTCCGAAAGAATATCGGAATCAAGCCTCTATTAATCCTGTATTTTAAACTGTCTAATTTTTAGGTCTCAGTTCAATGTAGTAATCAGAGTGCTTTTTTTATATTTTATAATTATCTATTTTTCATTACAGGTTGGTAAATCAAATCAATAATGACTGCAGCAACCAATGCCACTACAACCGTAATTAATAAGTTTTGCCAACTAATTTGAGCCATTGCCAAGCCACACAAGGCTAAAATAAATGTTAATGCGACGTCAGCAATTTGGACGATACCAACTAATTTAGATGGATAATCTTGCCAGAAGTATTTACGAGTTCTAGTAATCAATACAATTAGCATTGCGCTAAGAACTAAGTAAACATAAACCATGGTAGAAATTGAATTATGACTCCAGCCATGTAAGTTTAGGTAGCTGACAAATGCGAAACCGATAATTGTCCAACCTGCAGCAAGTGAAAATGCAATTTTAGCTAATCTTGCCATATTCCAGTTTTCAGGCTTGTAAGTAATATGAGTCCGGTCAGTACCGATCATCATAGTTACCATATTATTCATAACTGTATAAATAACCATTGCGTTTAATGCCATTGGAATATAGTTGAAGAAGAGGTAACCAAAGGTTAAAAGCATAGTTAATTCGGCAGTTCTAGCGAGTTTAGTAAGTGACCAAGTAGTCATTCTTTGGTATACACGGTGACCCGCATCAAGAATCTTAACAATAGAACTTAAGCCGTCATCCAGAAGTACCATCTTACTTGAACGCTTAGCAACATCGGCAGCGTTAGAAACAGCAATACCAACTTCAGCTTGCTTTAAAGCAGGAGAATCGTTAACACCATCACCAGTCATACCAACGATATAGCCTTTTTCTTGGAAGAATTTAACCATTTTAAGTTTGTCTTCAGGCAAAACATCGGCGATACCAGCTAATTCATCAACATCAGTGCTTTCATCGAAGTCATGAATAGAGATAACATTACCAGTTAAATCAACTTGTTCAGCGACAGCTGCAGCCGTTCTTTGGTTATCACCAGTTAACATAATTGGACGTACGCCACGCTTTTTAAGTTCTGCCAAAGCAGCCTTGGAATCTTTTCTTACCTTATCTTGTAAGATAAAGACTCCTGCAAGCTTATCATCTATCAACACAGCAACTGAACGTCCAGCCTTAAAGTTAATACCTTCGACCACTTCATTAGCATTTTTATCGATTAAGGAAAGTTGCTTAAATGAACCTAACTTAACGTTATGACCATCAACTTCTGCCATAGAATAACCGGTGTCAGAAGTAAATGGGGTGAAGTGATCAGCGTCCATGACAGGGATGCCATTTTCTTTTAAGTATTCATCAATAGCAATATCAATAATACCTGCATTACGTTTGTCGGTTGCACTACCAGCTAAAACTAAAACGTCTTGATCAGGTAAATCACTTAAATCGCTCCAGCTAGCAACGGCTGTTTTATTTTCAGTGATTGTACCGGTCTTATCAAGTAAAAGTAAGTTTAAGTTAGCCGCATCTTGAATACCGGTTAAATCGGCAGTTAAGACGCCTTCTTTACTTAAGCGAGTTGCTTCAAATGAGTTGGATAATGCAAAAGTTGATGGCATGGCAACAGGAATTGAAGCAATAAACATCATAGCCAAGAATGGCAACATATTAATAAAGGTATCGAAATTGCCGCCCTTAAAGAATGAAGCAATGATGATAACTAAGGTAAGTACCCCATCGAGTAAGCAAAGGTAGTATATAATCTTTGTTAAAAGTTGTTGCAAGTGACCAGGTGCAGCTGAGTTGTTAATCAAATTAATGGTTTTACCACTTCTAGAATCCTTACCAGTTGCAGTAACGATTGCTAAGCCGTCGCCCTCAACTACAGTGGTACCAGCATAAGCTGTATCATCGATATTCTTTTTAACAGCTTTAGATTCACCAGTAATTGAACTTTCGTCACAGGCAATGTTGCCACTAACTATTTTTACGTCAGCAGCTAAAACATCCCCACGTTGAAGTGAAATTAAATCGCCTTTAACCAATTGCTTAGAGTCAATTTTAATCCACTTACCATCACGCTCTACAGCAACTTTAGGCGTTAATTCGTGTGAGATGGTATTTAATACCCGTCGTGATTGCTTCTTCTTTGATGCACCGTTAAAAGCTGCAAAAAGAAGCATGAATAAAACAAATAATGATTGAATCCACTTGCCGAGGATACATTCAAGGATTAATGCACCTTCAAGAATCCAAGCAGAGAGATTCCATAATTTTGATAAAAATTCCTTAAAGAAGTTGTATTCAGGTTCAGGAACTTCGTTTAGACCATCTTCTTTAAGTCGTTTTTCTGCTTCGGCTTGAGTTAAGCCGTGAAATTTTTCAGACATTTTATTCCCTCCAAATCTACCTTAATAAAGTAGCACATATGTTGTGGAGATGAAAATACTAAATTAAAATATAAGATATAAAAAATTTTAATAAGACCTGTAACCAAAATAAAAAGGATAGATCAATGAATATTAAACAATTACGTTACTTTTTAGTAGTAGCCGAAGAAAAACAAATCACGTCTGCGGCTAAAAGACTTTATATTGCGCAACCACCGTTAAGTTATCAATTAAAGCAATTGGAAAAAGAATTGGGAGCACAATTATTCAAGCGGACTGCTCATGGTATCGAATTAACGGATGCGGGACAAATTTTACAGAGCTATGCTAGTGAAATCTTATCGCTATCTGAAAGTGCTAAGAATCAGGTCCACAAGACCATTTCTGGCGAATTAGGCACAGTTGCAATTGGAATGGCTTCTTCATCAACTGGTCTTATTCCTATGAAGAATTTTCAAGCCTTAACTGAATTTTATCCTGAAATTAACTTTGATATTTATGAGGACAATACTTTTGGTATTATCGATAAATTGGAAAAGAAAACAATCGATTTAGGTATTGTTCGTACTCCCTATAATCGTAACGGTTTAAAGGCGAAAACTTTAACTACAGAAAGAATGATGGCAGTTACTGTTGATCCTAAATTTAAGGATAAAACGGAATTAAGAATTAAAGATTTAAATGAGCAGCCTCTTATTATCTACCGGCGATTTGAAGAGATTTTTAATCAAACTTTTGCTCATCATGGAATTAAACCGTTTTATGCTGTTAAATGTGATGATTCCAGAACAGCGATCACCTGGGCTAAACGAAAAATGGGAGTGGCTCTTGTTCCGGAATCCATTGCCTCTACATATGCTCCTGGTGATCTTATTCCGATTAAGCATAGTAACTGGATAACACATTTACAATTAGCATGGCGTAAAGATCAAAAGGTTACGCCATTAATGAAAAGAATAATTGATGCTTTAAGCCTTTAAGATTGTAACTTGTAACTAATTGATCCATAATTATTGTA
>NZ_JAEHNT010000078.1:0-202 GCF_016742815.1 Lactobacillus sp. A27 | reverse complement strand
TCTTTTTAATCGTGACTGTGCCAATTCTAGTTGGGATATGATTAACCAGACGCTCTTTGATTAGCCTTCTAAAACCAGCAATGCAGACGATACCCAGTTTAGGCAGTTTAATATGTTCAGCATCAATAAATCTAGCTGTCCCGTTATCAAGAAAAGCTTCTTTTTGCTTAGGATATTGACAGTTGGTCTGATATGACCAGTC
>NZ_JAEHNT010000008.1:0-71214 GCF_016742815.1 Lactobacillus sp. A27 | reverse complement strand
AGCACCAATTTAACCAATTAAATGTTAAATCAGTGCTTTAAAAGTCTAATATTAATTGTCAATGTCTTAACTTAATGACATTGGTTTTTTGCTAGAACTGTTTTTGTTATAATTAGAAGCTAAAAATCGAGAAAAATATAGGGTAAGAATGAAGGATAAGTGATTATTTGGAAGGAATGAAACGACCTAAAATAGGTCTGTTTTCGGCTATTATGTTGGCCCTAAATTCTTTGATAGGCTCAGGTTGGCTGTTTGGTTCAGGTTCTGCAGCGAAAATTGCTGGACCAGCCGCAATCCTCTCTTGGATTTTAGGTGCTGTCATTATTATTGCTATTGCTTTGACCTATGTAGAATTGGGAGCAATGTTTCCTGAAAGTGGTGGTATGAGTAGATATGCTCAATACAGTCATGGATCGTTATTGGGATTTGTTGCTGCGTGGGCCAATTGGATTTCATTAGTAACTTTGGTACCAATGGAAGCCGTGGCGGCTGTTCAATATATGAGTTCGTGGCCGTGGTCATGGGCTAATTGGACTAAGAATTTTATTAAAGATGGCAATATTACTTTTGCAGGATTGGGCGTTTTTACAATGATCAATTTTTGGTCAGTAAAAATTATGACACATTTTACTAATTTGATTTCTATTTTTAAAATCTTATTGCCTACTTTAACGATTGTAGTTTTAATTTGCAGTGGTTTTCATGCACAAAATTTCGGCTCCAACGTTCATGAATTTATGCCGTATGGAACACGTTCCATCTTTGAGGCTACGTCAGTTTCAGGAATTATCATGTCATATGATGCATTTCAGACCGTGATCAATATGGGTGGAGAATTGAAGAATCCACGTAAGAATATTGTTCGCGGTGTCTTGATCTCTATGATCATTACTGCAGCGATTTATATCATGCTGCAAGTAACTTTTATTGGAGCAGTCGAACCAAGTATGTTAGCCAAGGTAGGCTGGCACGGCATTGACTTTACTTCACCATTTGCGGATTTGGCAATTATTTTAGGAATCAATTGGTTGGTAATTTTGCTTTATTTAGATGCATTTGTATCACCGTTTGGTACAGGTGTAGCTTTCGTCGCTACAGCATCTAGAGCTTTGGCCGCTATGACACATACACGTCACTTACCTAAGTGGCTAGGCCGGCTTAATCAAAAGTATTTAATTCCGCGTTACGCGATGATTGCGGATTTGATTTTAGCGGTAATTTTGGTCAGCCTATTTAGAAACTGGAATTTATTGGCAACTGTAATCACTGCTTCAACATTAATTGCGTATTTAACAGGCCCCGTAACGGTAATGACTTTGAGAAAAGTAAAACCTAATCTTGATCGTCCGTTTAAACCTCGTTACATGCCATATCTAGCACCAATTGCCTTTATTTTAACTAGCTTGTCAATTTACTGGTCAATGTGGCCAACTACGATTCAAGTTATCTTGGTAATTGCATTAGGCTTGCCGATTTATTTCTATTATGAAATTCACTATCAACATTCAAATTTAAAAGAACAATTACGTAGTTGTTGGTGGATGATTGTTTATTTGATCTTTATGTCAATAATGTCTTATGTGGGAAGCGATGGCTTTGGTGGACAAAATTGGATTAAATATCCTTTTGACTTTGTTGTAATTGCTGTAGCTTCACTTGGATTTTATTACTGGGGTATTAAAACAGGATTACGTAAAATCGATTTGTATATTGAAAAAGACAGTAAAAAATAAAGTTGCCATAGTCAACTTTATTTTTTTACTTTTGTGCTTCGTTTAAATATTTGGTTAATACTTTAAAAACACCGTTATCGTTGTTGCTTGGTGCAATAAATTTAGCCATCTTTTTAACGCTATCTTGACCATTTTCCATGGCATAACTTAATCCAGCTAATTTGAGCATTTCAATATCATTTTCGCCGTCGCCAAATGCAATTAATTGAGTTCGAGGGACGTCTAGGTAAGCAAGAAATTCTTTAAGGCCGTTAGCCTTGTTAACATTATAGGGAATAATGTCCATATAGTTCCAGCCGCTAGTTGTAACGTGAATTTTTTCAACGCTTCTGCTATTGAATCCATATTCTAATTCTCGTCGAACCTTGCTAGGATAATCGACCGTAACTTTAGTATATTGATCATCTTCAGGGATCTGATCAAAGTCATCAACTTCAATACTATTAGGATAGAAATAATGATGTGATCGTTTAAATTGAGCCGGCGTACTTTTTAAAAAGTATGAATGCTTAACGCCGCTGATTAATGTGCTTTGGACGGCTCCAGGATAACGCAGATGCAAATAATCAACTAGATTTAAAATGCATTTTTTAGAAAAAGTTGTTGTACGGATGATCTTGCCATTGCGCACAAGAACCGCACCATTATCAGCAACAAAATCGACGGAATCAGTAAAATCACCGAAATCTGCTTCTAATCGTCCTGCTGGTCGTCCACTGGCAATAATAAAGTGAGCACCGTGCTTGTGTAAACGGTATAAAATTTCACCGAACATTTCATGATCATATTTCTTTTCATCATTTACAAATGTGCCATCGACATCTACTGCAACAGCTTTAAAAGGAAGATCTTTCATCTAAATTACCTCATTCAAAATAAATTCTGCTATTAGTTTAGCACTAATTGTAAGAGGTTACATGACATATTAGTTTCATACTGTGAAAAATGTCTTGAATTAGTTACTTGAAGATGTTATCCTAGTTTACGTTAATCGATTAATCTATGATCTGTAATATGGTCATGGCAAAGGAGTAATAAATTATGAAACAAGGTATTCATCCAGATTTTCAAAAAGTAGTTTTCATGGACTCAGCAACTGGTGCTAAGTTCTTAGCTGGTTCAACTTTGAAGCCAGAAGAAACTATTGACTACGAAGGCGAAACTTACCCATTAGTACGTGTTGAAGTTTCATCAGATTCACACCCATTCTACACTGGCAAGCAAAAGTTTGCTCAAGCAGATGGTCGAATCGAAAAGTTCAACAAGAAGTATGGCTTGAAGAAGTAAACCTTTGTCTGGTGGAAGCAGTCCCATTGGGGCTGCTTTTTTTCTTCATTAGATTATTTGGCAGAATGCTTGAAAGACAGTATAATGTTTTCTGTATAAAAATGTTTTTATGGGAGTAAAGATTCAATGAAAATGCAAATGGCTGAAATTGCCAAGGCTTTAAATACTACTTGTGAAGGCGACGACAAAACTATTATTACTTCTGTTGCCTTTGACTCCAGAAAGATCACAACTGGTGGTTTATTTGTACCGCTTGAAGGTGAACGTGATGGACATGATTTTGTGGCGGGTGCCATTAGCAATGGTGCTTCTGCTACGTTGTGGAAGAAAGGCCATCCAAATAAGCCTGAAGATATCACAGTAATTGAAGTAGATAATCCTCTTACTGCTATGCAAGATTTGGCGCATTATTATTTACGCAAGGTTAATCCAACTGTAGTAGGTATTACAGGCTCTAATGGTAAAACCACTACTAAGGATATGATCGCTGCAGTTTTATCTAAGCGTTTTAACGTACATAAGACACAAGCTAACTTTAATAATGAAATTGGTGTACCAATGACCATTCTTGAAATGAAGCCAAATACTGAAATTTTGGTCCTTGAAATGGGTATGGATAGACCAGGTCAGCTGCACCACCTAAGTGAATTAACTCATCCGGATGTAGCTGTCATTACTATGATTGGTGAAGCTCATATTGAATTCTTTGGCAGTCGCGACAAAATTGCTGACGCTAAGATGGAAATCACCGACTTTTTACGTGAAGATGGTGAATTCATTTATAACGGTGATGAACCATTGTTGCAAGAACGTGCTAAAAAGCTGGATCAAGCTAAGGCCACTTTTGGTTTTAGAGATGAAGATACAGTACATGCAACTGGCTTCAAGAGCTACATGCACCACGCTACCTTTACAATTAATGATTCAGAGCAAAAATTCTCAATTCCAATGATTGGTAAGCATAATGTTTCTAATGCAATGGCTGCAATTAGCGTAGGTCATCATTTTGGTGAAAGCGATGAAGAAATTGCTTCATCATTGTCTAACTTTAAGCCAACTGCTAACCGTATGGAATGGGAAAAGGGTGATGCTGGTGAAGCGATTATGAGTGATGTTTACAACTCAAATCCAACTGCTGTTAGAGCGGTTGTTACCAGTTTTGGTCAAGTTGAAGTTAAAGACGGCGGTCGCAGAATCGCTGTACTTGGCGACATGTTAGAACTAGGTGAAAAATCACCAGAACTTCATGCTGGATTAAGTGATACTTTAGACCCACAAATCATAAATGAAGTGTACTTGTATGGCTCTGAAATGAAGAATTTATACGATGCTTTGCAAGATAAATACGAACCAGAGAATTTACATTATTATACTCAAGATGAAATGGATCATATGATTAATGATCTTAAAAATGACATTAAGCCGGACGACATTATCGTATTAAAGGGTTCACACGGGATGCACCTTGAAAATGTCTTAGCCCGACTAAGATAGGAGAAAATTTTTTGAAGTTTTCAGAATTAGGATTAAACGATGCGCTTCTTAAAGCGATTAAACGCTCAGGTTTTGAAGAAGCAACCCCAATCCAAGAACAAACTATTCCACTTGCTTTACAAGGAAAGGATGTAATTGGACAAGCACAAACTGGTACCGGTAAAACTGCCGCTTTTGGTTTGCCAATTTTACAATCCATTGATAAAAAAGAAAAAGCAATCCAAGCAATTATCGTCGAACCAACGCGTGAACTTGCTATTCAAACACAAGAAGAATTATTCCGCTTGGGTCGTGATGAACATGCTCATGTCCAAGTGGTTTATGGTGGTGCAGATATTGGCCGTCAAATTCGTTCATTAAAGCACCACGTACCATCAATTTTGGTCGGTACACCAGGTCGGTTATTAGATCACTTAAAACGTGGCACAATTGATTTAGATAAAGTTAATACAGTAGTTTTGGATGAAGCAGATGAAATGCTCGATATGGGCTTTATCCAAGATATTGAAAGCATCTTGAGGTATGCTAAAAACCGCAAGCAAACTTTGCTTTTCAGTGCTACGATGCCTAAGCCAATCTTACGAATTGGTGAAAAATTCATGAAGGATCCTGCTATTGTTCAAATTAAGGCTAAGGAATTAACAGCTGATTTAATTGATCAATACTTTGTTCGTGCTAAGGAATCCGAAAAGTTCGATATTATGTGTCGTTTAATTGACGTCCAAGGTCCAGATTTAGCCTTAGTATTTGGTCGTACGAAGCGTCGTGTAGATGAGCTTACACGCGGATTACAAGCACGTGGCTATAATGCTGAAGGTATTCACGGAGATCTATCTCAGGCGCGTCGTATGGCAGTCTTGAAGCGATTCCGTGAAGGTAAGTTGGATATTTTAGTTGCTACTGATGTGGCAGCACGTGGTTTGGATATTTCAGGGGTAACTCACGTATATAACTACGATATTCCTCAAGATCCAGATTCATATGTTCACCGTATTGGTAGAACCGGGCGTGCAGGACAAAATGGTATCTCAGTAACCTTTGTAACTCCAAATGAAATTGGCTACATGAGAACTATCGAACAACTTACTAAGAAAAAGATGTCACCACTTCGTCCACCAACAGATGATCAAGCACTTCGCGGTCAATTAAAGCAAGCTAAGGCTGAAATCGAAGATTTGATGAATGGTGATTTGGGTAAATATACTCAAGATGCTAGTGAACTTCTTGATAACTATTCAGCTCTTGATTTAGTAGCTGCTTTTCTTAAGAACTTAGCTAAGGATTCAACAGAAATTAAGGTTAAGATTACGCCAGAAAAGCCTTTGCCATACAAGGGCGATGGTCGTCATGGTCGTGGCCGCCGAGGACGTAATGATCATGGTCGTGGACATGGCAATTATCAACGCCGTCGCAATAACAATAATAATAACCGTCACAACGGTAATCGCGGTCGTCGTGGACGTGGCAATGGACATGAATTCGTAATTAAGAATAAAAAAGATTAATTTTTTAGACTAAAAAGGAAGTTGTAATTTTTGCAACTTCTTTTTTGTATTATAATGATGTCATTGTGTGAGGTGAGAAACGATGATTAAAGGTGTAGGGATTGACTCAATTGAAGTTGAACGTGTTAAAAAGATCGTGGCAAAAGGAGATTCTTTCGCTAAGAAGGTTTTGACTCCAAAGGAATTTGCCCAGTATCAAAAGATGAAAGGCAAAAGAAAAGTTGAATATCTCGGAGGTCGTTTTTCATTAAAGGAATCTTTTTCTAAAGCTATGGGAACAGGCTTAGGCAAATACGTAGGTTTTCAAGATGTGGAAACTTTATGGGATGATTTGGGGCATCCAGTGATGACTTCAACTAAGTTTGATGGAAATATTTTCCCAAGTATCACACATGATAATCATGAAATTATTACGTTTGTAGTATTAGAGGAGAAATAAAAATGGTTCCAGGCTATCATCGTCCAGCCGTTGTAAAAGTAAATTTAGGTGCAATTAGAAGAAATATTAAGAATGAAATGCAGCACCTTGAACCAAATCAAAAGATGCTGGCTGTAGTTAAGGCTAATGGCTATGGTCATGGTGCAGTCGAAGTGGCAAAGGTTGCCGAGGAAGAAGGAGCAGCGGGATTTTGTGTTGCCATTTTAGATGAAGCATTGGAATTGCGCCGTGCTGATATTGTTAAGCCTATTTTGGTTTTGGGAGTAGTTTCTCCTGAATATGCACCAATTGCTGCTGTAAATAATGTTTCATTGACAGTACCTAATTTAGAGTGGTTAAAAGACGCTGAAAAATATTTAACAAAAGAAAACTTGCAATTAAAGATTCATTTAGGGATTGATTCTGGTATGGGTAGAATTGGTTTCAATGAAGATGATGAATTTATTGCAGCCAATAAGTTCTTGGAAAATAATAATAACTTCTTTATTGAAGGGATGTTTGCCCATTTTGCCTCTGCAGATAGCGCTGATGAGACTTATTTCAAGCATCAATGCGAGAAATTCAAGCATATGAAGAGTTTATTAACTGTTAAACCTAAATGGATTCATGTTGATAATACTGCAGCAAGTATTTTTCATGAAGGTATCAAGAGTGATCTGGTTCGTTTTGGAATTGGAATCTATGGCTTAAATCCATCTTCAAATCCATCTTCTCCAGATTTAACTTCTGCAATTAAGTTAGAACCTGCTTTATCATTTGAAAGTGAATTAACACATGTTAAAACTATTCATAAAGGTGATGGAGTAGGCTATGGTTCTACCTTCATGGCTGAAGAAGATACAGTTATTGGAACTGTCCCTGTTGGTTATGCCGATGGTTGGATTAGAAAGTATCAAGGTTTTAAGGTAAAAGTTGGCGATGAATATTGTCCGATTGTGGGACGTATTTGTATGGATCAATTTATGGTTAAAATGCCAAAGAAAATGCCAGTTGGTACCAAAGTAGTGATTATTTCAAATAACCCAGCTGATCCAAACAATATTAAGGCGGCAGCTGATTATGTTGATACAATTCACTATGAAGTTGCTTGCTTGCTGAATGATCGGTTACCACGTGTTTATTATGAAAAATAGTAAATGAAAAAGCCGAAATCACGATTATTTTTTCGTGATTTCGGCTTTTTTTGGTTAAAAAATAAATAACTTAGGGTATTAATTGTGATATGTTCATGCTAAAATATATTAAACCTGCACATTGTGTTGAGAATTTAAAAGCTATATATAAATAGTAAAATGTTTTTTTAATAATAAACAAGGTGAAATATATTGGATATTAGAACCCAAACAACAAAAAGTAATTTGAAAAAGGCTTTGTTGCAATGTATGAAAGAACAAGCTTTTAATGAGATCAAAGTTAAAGACATTATTTTAGCATCGGGTATCAGTTCACGTACTTTTTATCAATACTATAAGGACACACACGCCTTATTATTAGCAGTTGAAGATGACATCCTAGCTGAATTTAATAAAGCATTACTCGCGGATCGTGAAGCTGTTAATGGGATCGATCATGTTTTGTCTCAAGATGAATTGATAAAAGTAGCAGAGAATATTTCTAAAAATTCAATCTCTTTCTTTTTGAAAAATAAAGATAAACTTGAAATTTTAACTTCAGATAATGGAGACATCCGCTTTTTTAATAAGATGGTTGAATATGCCAATAAAGAATTTGCCATTCGAATGGAAATGATGAATCCAAACTATAAGGCGATTTTGGCACAAGAGCAAACAATTCCACCAGATATGGTTTTAGGAATCTTTGATATTAATATCATTAATGTGGTATTGCAATTAATTAAATATAATGATGAGTTGTCTCCAGCTGATATGCGTCGTTATATTGCGGGCTATTTGACTCGAACTCCATTACAATTTTTGGGATTGATGAAATAATACAAAAAAAGCTTCTAACTTTTAATTAAGTCAGAGGCTTTTTTATATGTTTTTTAATCTTTATGTGGATGTTCGATGAAGACACCAGGATTTTCATCGCTCATGATAGTCATACCGGCTTGCAAATCTTCGATTTCAGAAACAACGAAACCTTTCTTTTGCAATTTATCTACAATGGTCTTCATTGTGATGTCGGATACGCCTGCAGGTAAAGTAAACAAGGTTCTTCTTACGAAGTCTCCTTCAAGTTCTCCAGCTGCAGCATCAAGTGTCATTACACTAGACATATTAGTATGTTTTGACACGATCTTAGACATTTTAATTAAGTTACCGCGTGCATTATCGGATAAAACAGTTAAAACATATGAACCATTTTTAACATCCCATGCGTCTGATAACATGTCTAATAATCTTGAGTGGGTAAGAATACCATAAAAATGATTATCTTCATCAAGAACAGCAATGTATGGCAAGTCTTTGATGTTAAAGAATACTCTAAAGAATGGAGAATTTACCTTAATTGTCTTAGTAGCGTTCTTAAGCAAGTAAGTTACTGGTAAATTCATGTCTCCGCCTTGAGATTTGTGGCGGTAAATGTGCATTTTATAAATATTACCGCGGAAAATAGTGCCAGTGTCATCTACAATAGGCACACATCTATATCCAGATTTCTCCAGAATATCCAATGCTTCTGCTAATGTGGCTTTTTCATTAACTGTTGTTAAGTAATCTTTCTTAATAACTAAAGATTTAATAAGCATGAGTTCGCCTCCAAATTGAAAATGTTTCAAGTAATTATAGCATAATCAGTATGTTAATTAAATATTAATTAAAGACTAGCTAAAGTAATCAAATATATTTTAACAATAGTTAGTGAAATAAAAAAGCATCTCTTCCTAAGAAAAGATGCTCTTTTAATGAACTAATTTAAAAATTATTGACGAACCTTAACGCCAGTTTCTTTGAAGGCCTTGTCCATAACCTTCTTTAATTGATCTGCTGAAGCAGTCATTAATTCTTTTTCTTTATCGCTTAATGGCATTTCAATAACTTGTTCAAGACCCTTGCGTCCAACAACTGCTGGAGTACCGATGTGAAGGTCGTGTAAGCCGTATTCCCCATCCATTGGTACTGAAAGTGGAAGTACACGGTGTTCATCGTTCAAGATAGCCTTAGCGATCATTGCTGAAGCAGTACCGATGCCGTAGAAAGTAGCACCCTTCTTGTTAATGATGTCGTAAGCCATGTTAGCAACTTCCTTGTGGATGTCTTCAAGCTTAGATTCATCCATACCGTGAGCCTTAACCCAGTCGCTAACCTTTACGCCACCAACATTGTTGTAGCTCCATGCTGGGAATTCAGTATCACCGTGTTCACCAAGCATGTAAGCATTAACTGAACGTGGGTCAACGTGTTCCATTTCACCGATAACCTTTTGAAGACGACCAGTATCAAGTGAAGTACCTGAACCGATAACACGATCCTTAGGGAAGCCTGACATCTTCCAAGTTGCGTGAGTCAAGATATCAACTGGGTTAGCAACAACTAAGAAAATACCTTCGAAACCTGATTCAACAACTGGTTCAACGATTGATGATAAAATCTTCAAGTTCTTGTTAACAAGATCAAGACGAGTTTCACCTGGCTTTTGTGGAGCACCAGCAGTAATAACAACTAAGTCTGCATCCTTACAATCTGGGTAGTCAGCTGCGTAAATGTTCTTTGGAGAAGTCCAAGGAGTTGCATCAGCTAAATCGATTGCGTCACCTTCAACGTGTTCCTTAGCAATATCAATAATACCCAATTCTTCAGCGATACCTTGTTGTACCATTGAAAATGCGAAGGTAGAACCTACAGCACCGTCACCGACTAAAATAACTTTACGGGGTTTTTCAACTCTTGCCATAACAATAAATCTCCTTTTTATTAGTGATAATTTTAACAAAGAAATTATACCATGATAGCAGGCATTAATAAAATTATTATTTATTGTTTGTGCTATTATATGTAGGATTATGATGTAATGAGGGGTATATATAATGAAAATAATTGCAGGTTTAGGTAATCCAGGTCAAAAGTACGATAAAACCAAGCACAACACTGGTTTTATGACTATGGATCACTATCTTAATGAAAAAGGATTATCTTTGGACAAAGATAAGTTTGAAGGACATTGGACTAAGCAAAAAATTAATGGTGAGGATGTAATTTTGCTTGAACCTCAAACTTATATGAATGAATCAGGGCGTTCAGTTAGCCAAATTGCTAATTTCTTTAAAGTGGACCCAGAAGACGTTTTGATTATTCAAGATGATATGGATATGCCAATTGGCAAAATTAGAATTAGAGCTAATGGTAAGAGCGGTGGCCATAATGGAATTAAAAGCATTATCCGAGACTTAGGAACAGAAAAGTTTAATCGCTTAAAGATTGGGATTCGTCATCCTAAGAACACGACAGTTGTTTCATGGGTGCTTACGCCATTTAACGATGAGCAACAAAAATTAATGGATAATGCATTTGATACAAGTGTAAAGATTATCGATGACTTTATTGCAGGCCGCGATAGTCAATATTTAATGAATAAGTATAATTAAAATGCGTTTAACAGAAATATTAAAAGAAGATCAAGACTTAAATAATTTTATTGCAAAGACTAAACAAGTAAAGAATTCACTAATCACTGGCGCTAATGCCGGTGCTTTTAGTCTACTTTTAAAACAAATCGTAACTGAGTTAGATGCTCCACTTATTTTAGTAGAGGAAAATGAAAATAAGGCTCAGAATTTATACGGAGAATTAAGTGCAATTCTACCTGATGATAGTGTAAAAATCTTTCCTGTAGATGCCACTATTGCTACACAAACGGCAGTCAGTTCACCAGATGAGTTAAGTAATCGGATTGAGGCACTTAACTTTTTATTAAGTAAAAAAGCTGGGATTGTAGTAACTACACCGCAGGGCTTGCAATATAAATTGTCTGCTCCTGACGAATTTGCTCAAGCTAAGAAAGATTTTGAACCTGGCAAAGAATACGAATTAACTGACTTAAATAAATGGCTAGTTAGTTTGGGCTATAAAAAAGAAGCGTTAGTTGCTCGGCCAGGAGAATTTGCTATTCGTGGTGATATTTTAGATGTATATCCTTTAGACAGAGAGAATCCAGTAAGAATTGAATTCTTTGGTGATGAAATTGATACGATCAAGGAATTTGATCTAGCAACTCAGCGTAGTCAAAAAGAAATTGATCGTGTTGAAATTTCTGCAGCTCAAGATCGAGTATTTTCTAGTGAAGCTATTGAAGCTGCGGCAAAAGCAATAGAAAAAGATATGGGGGATGCACCTGCACCGGATAAGGCAGTCAAAGATCACTTTACGGTGGCACTCGATGCTTTGAATGCAGGTGGATTACCAGATAATTATGCCTTTTTGGTGGATTATTTAATTAAAAAGCCAAGTAGCTTATTAGAATATTTAGATAAAAATGGTCAAATCTTGATTGATGATCTGCCTTTAATCAAACAAGCGGTAGAGACTGTAGATAAGCAAAATGCAGCTTTTATTAGTGATGAACTAAAAACTGGTGCAATGCTGCCGAAGCAAACTTTGCGCAGTGATTTTGATCAAGTATTAACTAAAGATAAGCACCATAGAATATATTTCTCTCTTTTCCAGCGCAGTATGGGACGAATTCGTTTGGGACAGATGCTCAATTGGCAAACGCGTGAACCAGAACAATTCTTTAGTCAAATGCCCCTAATTAAGTCAGAACTTGAGTCGTATCAAAAATCTGGTCAAACAGTTGTACTACAAGCAGATAATGCGAAAAGAGCTAAACAAATCGATCAGACAATGGTCGACTTTGGTCTAAACTTGCCAATTGTAGATAAAAATGAAATCTCAGAAGGTAAATCGCAAATCGTAGTAGCGGGTTATACCAGCGGTTTTAGTTTACCTTCGGTGAAGTTAGTTTATTTGACCGAACGCGAACTTTTTAACAAGCGTCCACAGCGTAAAAAGAGAATCAAAACTCTGGAAAATGCTCAGAGATTACGTAATTATACTGAGTTAAAGCCAGGGGATTATGTTGTCCATGTTAATCATGGTATTGGTCGTTTTGAAGGAATTAAAACACTAGAAAATAATGGCGTTAAGCGTGATTACATTACCATCACCTATCAACATGGCGATCAATTATTTGTACCAGCAGATCAGCTTAGTTTGGTACAAAAGTATGTGGCTTCTGAAGGAAAGACGCCTCATATTAACAAACTTGGTGGTAGTGAATGGGCTAAAACTAAGCGTAAGGTTCAATCTAAGGTTGAAGATATTGCTGATGATTTGATAGAGCTTTATGCTAAGCGCGAATCGGAAAAAGGTTTTGCTTTTTCACCAGATGACGATTTGCAAAAACAATTCGAAGATGCCTTTCCATATGCAGAGACTCCGGATCAGTTACGTTCAATTAAAGAAATCAAGGAAGATATGGAAAAGCCGAAACCGATGGATCGTCTAGTTGTAGGAGACGTTGGTTTTGGTAAAACAGAAGTAGCTTTAAGGGCAGCTTTTAAAGCAATTCAGGATAATAAACAAGTAGCTTTTTTAGTGCCAACAACTATTTTGGCTCAGCAGCACTATGAAACTATTCAAGATCGTTTCAAAGATTTTCCTGTTAATACTGCGATGCTTTCTCGTTTTCAAACTCCAGCTGAATCTAAGGAGATTATTGAGGGACTGAAGGAAGGAAAAATTGATTTAGTCGTAGGTACCCACAGACTGTTATCAAAGGATGTTGAATTTAAAGATCTTGGATTGTTAATAGTTGATGAAGAGCAGCGCTTTGGCGTTAAGCATAAAGAAAGGCTAAAGCAGTTAAAGGCTAATATTGACGTGTTGACTCTCACTGCTACGCCAATTCCTAGAACTTTGCATATGTCGATGGTTGGGGTGCGCGATTTATCTGTGATGGAAACTCCGCCTCAAAATAGATATCCAATTCAAACTTATGTGATGGAACAAATTCCAAGCGTAGTAAGGGATGCATGTTTGCGTGAAATGCAGCGTGATGGACAGGTCTTTTACCTACATAATCGAATTAGTGATATCGATGAAACTGTGGAAAAGCTGCAACAATTAATCCCGAATGCGCGGATTGCTAGTGCTCATGGACGAATGAGTCAAAATCAATTGGAAGACATTTTGTATCGGTTTTTGAACCGTGAATTTGATATTTTAGTGACGACGACCATCATTGAAACGGGTATCGACATGCCTAATGTTAATACGATGATTATCGAAGATGCTGATCACTATGGTTTGAGCCAGCTTTATCAGCTGCGAGGGAGAATCGGTCGTAGTGCCAGACTTGCCTATGCATATTTTCTGTACCAGCCTAACAAAGTTTTAACCGAAGTTGGTGAAAAACGCCTAGATGCAATCCGCGATTTTACTGAATTAGGGTCAGGCTTTAAGATTGCTATGCGTGATTTGTCGATTAGAGGAGCTGGCAATATGCTGGGAGCCCAGCAGCACGGCTTTATTGATAGTGTTGGTTATGATTTGTATTCACAAATGCTTAGCGATGCAATTAAAGAGCGTAAGGGTAAGAAGACAGTTAAGAAGTCAAATGCAGAGATTGATTTAAAACTTGAAGCCTATATTCCAGATTCATATATTGGCGACCAAGAAGAAAAAATCGAATTTTACAAAAAGATTAAAGCAGTCAATAATCAGGAAGAATTAGATAAAATTGAAAATGAACTAATTGATCGCTTTGGTGATTATCCAGCAGCTGTTGAGAATTTACTTGCTGTAGCTGGGTTAAAGGTAGATGCTGATCTAGCTCAAGTCTTAAATGTACTGAAAAAAGATAATAATACTATTAAGGTTGAGTTTAATAATGCTGCTTCACATGAATTAGAAGGACCTAATATTTTCAGAGCATTAGAACACGTAAGTCTTAAAGCACGTATTAGCATGAATCAAGAAAAAAGAATGGTTGTTTTGCTGCAACTGCCTGATAAGATGAAGAATCGAGTTTTGTTTAATGAATTAACTACGTTCTTAGAGGCTGCCAGCGAAATAGTGCAAAGATAGAGGTATAAATTATGAGAATTGATAAATTTTTAAAGGTTTCAAGATTAGTTAAGAGAAGAACTGTTGCTAAGGAAATGGCAGATCAAGGCCGAATTAAAGTTAATGGACGAGTAGTTAAGTCCAGTTACGATGTAAAAATCGATGATATTATTGAAATTGGTTACGGTGCGCGAGTAATTAAAGCCAAGGTCTTGAATATTCGCGAAACCACTAAAAAGGCTGAAGCAAGTGAACTTTACGAGTTAGTTGATTGATGACTTTCCCATAAATCGTTGTTATACTTAACGTAAACGATATTTGTTATAACAGAGGATAAAAAAATGAATCATGGTCCACATATTTACAATTCGTTAAGTCCAGAAGCTCAGAGAGAGAAGCTACTTCGTAAGCAAGCGAAAATCGAAAAACGAGTTCATCGCATTCGATTAAATAGAATTGTTGCTGTTTTTGCTATTATATTTGTGATTTTGGGTATTCAAATTACAATTAAAGTTTCACAAACAAAGCGTATTAACAATCAAGTACAAGTTGAAAAACGAGGATTGGCTAAAGTTAAGAAAATAGCTAAAACTTTAAAGACCAAGAGACAGAATCTCGATGATCCAAACTACGTTGCTAAATTAATTCGTTATAAGTTTTATTATTCTAAATCAAATGAAAATGTTTATAACGTGCACGAAAGAAATGATAATGATTAATGAAGAAGTATCAAGCCGGTAACCGGGTAACCGGGGTGATTAATAACATTACCGATTTAGGTATTTTTGTTACATTGCCTAATAGACATTCAGGATTAGTTCATCACAGTGATTTTGGTAATAATTGGGCGCGAGAAAGGCGTCAATATCAAGTAGGCCAAAAGGTTCGCGTTGTTGTCGTGCATGTCAATAGAGGCAGATTTAATCTGTCAATTGCACGCGTAAATGATTCTGATTTAGTTGATCATGATAATCAATTTTCTGATACTAAACCTGCAGAATTTGATCAGGTTTTGAACAAAGTAAGTAGAGATGCTAAAAAGGAAATTGATGAATTAAAAAAGGTTTTGAATAAAAATTAAAAATGACCCGTAATGGGTCATTTTTTTAGTTAGGGAGATTTATGAAAGTAGTAGATTTCTTTAGAAAAAATGGAATAGATTTAGAAGGTAAAACATTATTAGTGGCCGCAAGTGGAGGCCCTGATTCGATGGCTCTTCTTGATATGCTTAAAAACTTGCAAGCCAAAAAGAATTTTCAATTAATGGCTGCACATTTTAATCATCAATTAAGAGAAGACAGTGAGGAAGAAAGTGAGCTTCTAAAAAAATACTGTGATGAAAAAAATGTGCCATTATTTATTGCAAAATGGCCTAAAGAAGAACAACCGCAAGTGGGAATAGAGGCTGCAGCAAGACATGCGCGCTATGCTTTTTTAACACAAATAGCTAAAGAAAATAAGGCTGATTATTTGTTAACTGCCCATCACGGGGACGATTTGCTGGAAAATATCTTGCTTAAATTTATTCGCTCAGGTAATCCCGAAGAGATGAATAGCCTGCAAAGAGTGGGTGAAATGCATGGTGTAAAATTGTTGCGACCATTGTTGGGATACAGCAAGGACGAGCTATTGCAATATAATCAAGCTCATCGAATTGATTTTATAACTGATTTAACTAATCAGGCTGATGAAACGATGCGTAATCGCTTGCGCCATCATGTGGTGCCATTACTCAAAAAAGAAAATCCTGCTTTGATCAAGAATGCACTTTTTTTTAGTCAAAAAATGGATGAATTGATCGATTATGTTGATGAAAAAAATATTGCAGTCGGTCAATTGGAACGTTTTCTAAATGTTGCGTATCGCATTAAGAGTGAAAAATTAAAGCGATTGACGACTAAAGAAAGAACCTTTTTCTGGCAGAGAATGATTTGGCAAAAATATCATCGACGGGTTAATGAAAATTTGGGTAATTTCGCAGTCATTGAATATCAAAATTACTTTTATTTGTATAAAAAGCAAAATATTTCCGAAGTTAAAAAACAGGTAATTAGTTTAAATCAGCCATTTGTGTTTAAAAATAGAAAAATGGTGTTATATACTGAAAGAAAAGCCGGTATAAAGCTGATTGGTGATTTTTGGTTTAAGCCAAATACTACTTTTAGTGTGGGAGAATTAACGGCGGGGAGTAAACTTCTGCTGCAAAATGGACATCATGTTAAAGCAAAAAAGAAGTTTGCAGAAAATGAGATTCCACTAGCTTTACGACCATTTTGCTTAGCCATTTATGCAGAAAACGAACCAATTTTTGTGGAGAAAATTTATCAAAACCAAAATTGGATCAAAAATGGCAAACATTATTTTCTATATAATTCTTAAAAAGTCTTCAAAATAGTTGAAAATATTAGTGGTAGCATCTTGTTTTGTGATAAAATTTTAAACGTATAACTTAGAGACTTTGCGGAGGTTTTTTATGAAGAATAACCGGAATCGGCTGTTATCAAACGGCCTATTCTATATAGTTGTGTTCCTTTTGCTCCTATGGGGAATCAACTGGGCACTCGGCGGTTCTAACAATAGTGGTAGCTCAGAAAATATCAGCTATTCACAATTTGTTAAAGATTTGCGTCAAGGCAAAGTTAAAAACTTTAGTGTTCAACCTGCAAACGGTGTATATACTGTTTCAGGTAGTTACAAGACTGCACAAACAACAAAGAATCAATCAAATAATAGTTTTGATTTCTTTAGTAATAACTCAAGTAGAAAAGTATCACGCTTCTCTACTACTATGTTACAAAATGATTCTACCGTTTCTAACGTGCAAAACTTGGCACAAAAGAGTAACGCTCGGATGACGACTCAAGGAGAATCACAGTCTGGCAATTGGATTTCAACCATTGTCATGCTTGTGCCAACCGTTTTGTTTATTGTCATGCTTTGGATGATGATGAATCAAGGTGGTGCTGGCCGTGGCGGCAGCGGCGGAATTATGAATTTCGGTCGTTCACACGTCAAGCCAGAAGATCCTTCTAAGAATAAGGTTCGTTTCTCTGACGTAGCCGGTGAAGAAGAAGAAAAACAAGAATTAGTAGAAGTTGTTGAATTTTTAAAGGATCCATCAAAATATACTAAGTTAGGTGCTAGAATCCCATCTGGTGTTTTACTTGAGGGTCCTCCTGGTACTGGTAAAACCTTGCTTGCACGTGCCGTAGCTGGTGAAGCTAACGTGCCATTTTACTCAATTTCAGGTTCTGACTTTGTTGAAATGTTTGTTGGTGTTGGTGCAAGTCGTGTACGTGACTTGTTCAATAATGCCAAGAAGAATGCACCAAGTATTATCTTTATTGATGAAATTGATGCCATCGGTCGTCGTCGTGGCAATGGCACCGGCGGTGGCAACGATGAACGTGAACAAACTTTGAACCAATTATTGGTTGAAATGGATGGTTTTGAAGGCGATGAAGGTGTTATCGTCATTGCCGCTACTAACCGTTCAGATGTGTTGGATCCGGCTTTACTTCGTCCAGGTCGTTTTGACCGTAAGGTTTTAGTTGGTCGTCCAGACGTACGTGGCCGTGAAGCTATTTTGAAGGTTCATGCTAAAAACAAGCCACTTGCTCCAGATGTAGACTTGAAGGAAGTTGCTCGTCAAACTCCTGGGTTCGTTGGTGCAGATTTGGCTAATGTCTTGAACGAAGCTGCTTTGGTTGCTGCACGTAGAAATGGTACTGAAATTACTGCATCAGATATTGATGAAGCTGAAGACCGTGTTATTGCAGGTCCAGCTAAGAAGGATCGTTTAATTGCAGAACCCGAAAGACGCCGTGTTGCTTTCCACGAAGCTGGACACTCAATCTGTGGTTTGGTCTTAAGCGATTCAAGAACTGTACGTAAAGTAACTATCGTACCACGTGGTCGTGCTGGTGGTTACAACATCATGCTTCCAAAAGACGATCAATTCATTTTGACTAAGAAACAATTATTTGAACAAATTGTTGGTTTAATGGGTGGTCGTGCTGGTGAAGAAGCAACTATTGGTGATAAGTCAACTGGTGCTTCTAACGACTTTGAACAAGCTACTGCTATTGCTCACAGCATGGTAGTAAATTACGGGATGACTGAATCATTGGGTATGGTTGAACTTGAAAAAGAGGGCGAAACCAATCCATACGGCTTTAAGCCATACAGTGAAGCTACTTCAGCTAAAATTGACGAAGCCGTTAAGAAGATCTTGGATGAAGCTCACGCTAAAGCACTTGAGATTGTTAAGGAAAACAAGGAAAAGCATAGAATTATCGCTGAAGCCTTGCTTAAGTACGAAACTTTAGACGAAAAGCAAATCATGTCTTTATACAAGACTGGTAAGATGCCTGAAAAATACGAAAGTGAATATCCAAGTGAATCCAAGGCTTCAACTTATGAAGAAGCTAAGGCTGCTGCAGAAAAGCGTGAAGTTGAAAAAGCAGAAAAGAAAGATTCAGATCAAGCATTAGCTAAACAAGAAAAATCTGCTTTGGAAACTCCATCAGAAAAGAATCATGAAGTTGAAGAAAATAATCCTGAAAATCCAGAAAAAACTGAAAATTCAGATAACTCAACTAAAGATACTTCTGCAGATGAAGAGCACAAAGATAATTAGATAAAAATGGGGCCTGTAACGGGCTCTATTTTTTTAGAGAGAAGGAATAAATATGAGTGATTATTTAGTAAAATCAATCGATAAAACTAAAAATTTACGTTTACTGACAATTACCGCTAAAGATGTTGTTGGTGAAGCACAAAAGCGTCATGATTTATGGTCTGCTTCTTCTGCTGTTCTTGGTCGTACACTGGTTGGTACGCTTTTGTTAGCGGGCGCCGAATTAACTGATAAAGAAGAATTGACAGTTAGATTGATGGGCAACGGTCCTGTAGGTCCAACTATTGTTACAGCTACTGCCGATTTAAAGGTGAAGGGTTACGTACGCAATCCACATATTGCTTTGCCACCAAAGAAGAATGGCCATATTGATGTAAAAAGAGCTGTTGGTCAAGGTATGCTTGAAGTTACCAAAGATTTAGGCTTAAAAGAACCATATACTGGTCAAGTTCCGATTGTTTCTGGTGAAATTGCAGAAGATTTTGCATATTATTTGACGAAGTCAGAACAAATTCCGTCAGCAGTTGGTTTATCTGTTTTTGTTAATCCAAATAATTCTATCGGCGAAGCTGGCGGATTTATGCTTCAAGCTTTACCAGGTGCCAGTGATGCTTTGATTACTGAAACAATTAAGAGAATTAAGGCTTTGCCAGCTCTTTCTACTGCATTTTTAGATGGAATGACACCAGAAGATTTAGCACGTAAGATCTTAGGCACTGACTGTAAGATTCTTGAAAAAGATGATGTAGCATTTAGCTGTAACTGTTCTAAAGAAAAATATGCAGGTATTCTTGAAACTTTGAAGAGTTCACAATTAAAGGCCATGATTAATGAAGATCATGGTGCAGAACTTACTTGCAATTTCTGCGGAAATAAGTATCATTACACTGAAGATGAATTAAAGGCTATTTTAGCCAAGAAAAATGAAGAAAAAGATTATTAATTAAATAAAAAGTCCTAGGGTTTTGTCCTGCGGGGCTTTTTTGATATTATAATAAGGTATTTTGAAAGGATGATTTGGTGGATAACAGCTGGAAAATTCGCGATATCACCATTCCTAACCGAGTTGTTGTTGCGCCGATGGCGGGAGTTTCAAATTCGGCGTTCCGCGTTGTATGTAAGGAATTCGGAGCTGGGCTGGTTGTTTGCGAAATGATTTCTGATCATGGAATTATTTATCGAAACAAAAAGACCTTAAGCATGATGGATGTAGATCCACGAGAGCACCCAATGAGTATTCAGATCTTTGGGGGAACTGAAGAAACATTACTTCAAGCTGCTCAATACATTGATCAACATACTGATGCTGACATTATTGATATTAATATGGGTTGTCCTGTGCCTAAAGTAACTAAAACCGATGCTGGTTCAAAATGGCTGCTTGATTCTAATAAAATTTATCAAATGGTCCATGCCGTGGTGCAAAATGTGCAGAAACCTGTTTCTGTTAAAATGAGAACAGGTTGGGATAAAAAGCACGTGTTCGCGGTAGAAAATGCTTTGGCTGCTCAAGAAGCAGGTGCTAGCATGATCGCAATGCATGGTCGCACCCGTAAGCAAATGTACCAAGGTGAAGCAGATTGGGAGATTTTGCACGATGTAGCTCAGGTGCTTGATGTGCCGTTTGTAGCTAACGGTGACATTAGAACTCCCGAGCTTGCCAAGAAGGCTTTAGATGAAATTGGTTGTACTGCTGTGATGGTAGGACGTGCTGCTTTAGGTAATCCTTGGATTTTAAAGGATATGACGCATTATCTAGAGACTGGTGAAAAATTACCACCACAAACAGTGCGTGAGAAGGTAGAAACTGCTAAGCATCAACTTCATGCGTTAGTTAAAATTCATGGTGAAAAGCGAGCAGTACCAGAATTTCGTCAACAGGCTGCATACTATTTAAAGGGAATTCCCCGTTCAGCCCGTACTCGTGCTAAAATAAATGAGGTCTGGACGCGTCAAGAAGTATATGACTTACTCGACAATTTTGTTGATGAGTATGAAAAAAGAGAAAAAGCTCGTGCTGCAAGACGCGCGGCAATGAACAAATAATGGAGGAAAAATAAATTGGCAAAGAACGAAATGAATGACCAATTACGTGTTCGTCGTCAAAAGATGGACGAAATGCGTGAAAACGGAATTGAACCATTCGGTCAAAGAAAGTTTGATCGTCAAGATTTAGCAAGTACTTTGGAAGAAAAGTATGGTAAAGAAGATAAAGACGAATTAAACGATGATATGCCTAAGACCAAGATTGCAGGTCGTATGCTTGCAAAGCGTGGTAAGGGTAAGGTAGGTTTCGCAGACCTTTACGACCGTACTGGTAAGATTCAAATTTATGTACGTAAGGATATCGTAGGCGAAGACAACTACAAGGTCTTTAAGAAATCAGATATTGGTGACTTCTTGGGTATTGATGGGGAAGTTATGAAGACTGATACTGGTGAGTTGACTATTCGTGCTACTCACGTAACCTTCTTATCAAAGGCTCTTCGTCCTTTGCCAGATAAGTACCACGGCTTAAAGGATGTTGAAGCAATTTACCGTCAACGTTACCTTGATTTGATTACTAATCGCGATAGTTACATGCGTTTTGTTCACCGTACTCAAATTATCCAAGCTATTCGTGATTACTTAAACAAGCAAAACTTCTTGGAAGTTGAAACTCCAGTACTTCACAACATTCCTGGTGGTGCTGAAGCTCGTCCATTTATTACTCACCACAACGCTTTGGATATTAACCTTTACATGAGAATTGCTTTGGAACTTCCATTGAAGCGTTTGATTGTTGGTGATATGGAACGTGTTTACGAAATCGGCCGTGTATTCAGAAACGAAGGTTTGGACACTCACCACAACCCAGAATTTACTGAACTTGAAAGTTACGCAGCATACTGGGACTACCACGATGTTATGGATGAAGCTGAAGGTATTATCCGTGCTGCAGCTAAGGTTGTTTCAGATGACGGTAAGATCACTTACCAAGGTACTGACATTGATTTGGGCAAGCCATTCCGTCGCGTTCACATGGTTGACTTGATCAAGGAAAAGACTGGCGTTGACTTCTGGAAGCCAATGACTCTTGAAGAAGCAACTAAGATTGCGGAAGACCACGACATCCACGTTGAAAAGTTCTGGAAAGTTGGTCACATTATTAACGCCTTCTTTGAAAAGTACTGTGAAGAAACTATTGTTGACCCAACATTTGTTTACGGTCACCCAGTAGAAATCTCACCACTTGCTAAGAAGAATGCTGACGATCCAAGATTTACTGATCGTTTTGAAATTTACATCATGGGTGAAGAATACGGTAACGCCTTCTCAGAATTGAATGATCCTGATGATCAACGTGAACGTTTCGAAGCTCAAATGGAAGAACGTGAAGCAGGTAACGACGAAGCTGACATGATCGATGAAGATTACCTTCGTGCTATGGAATACGGTATGCCACCTACAGGTGGTTTGGGTATCGGTATTGACCGTTTGGTAATGCTTTTAACTGATGCTCCAGCTATTCGTGATGTCTTGCTCTTCCCAACAATGCGTCCAGAACGTGTTGAAAGCGTAGAAGCTGAAGTTAAGGCTGATATGGAAAAGAAGAATAAAGAAAACAAATAGTATTATAAATTAAAAAACTCTTATCTATGTTTTAAGCATGGATAAGAGTTTTTGTTTATGTATTTTTTAATTGAGAATCATTTTTTCATCAGAGTATTTTTTAGGATCATTTAAATCCCATTGCTGATATCTAACTTCTTGACACTTAAAGCCTAATTTTTTGTAAAGCTTTTTGGCCTTAGTATTTTCTGCAAATACGTCAAGACTAACTGGTCGACTCATGTACCTCAAAGCTGTCGTTGCTAAAGCATACCCGATACCTTTATTTTGATGAATTGGATCTACATAAATGTAATCCAGTTCTTGGGGATGAACTGCAACGAAGCCCAATATGCTGTCAGCATCATAAGCTACATAAATTTTGCAGGAGAAAAAATCATCCTTATATGGAGCTGTCTCTAAAGGTATGAAGTATTTTTCTGCACCACCAATTGTTAGCTCTTCTTTACGACTAACGTCGTGAATGCGGCATACTTCAGCATAATCGTTTGGTTGATATTCTCTGATATTAAATTTTGGCATGTTTTTCTCGCTTCCTAATATTAAGATTTTGATTTAGAAAGCAATAGTACGTAATCTCATGTGAAATCTCCTTTAATTAAATTGAAGATATTGTAGCAATTTTTTTAATTCGGTACAATAACTAAAATTAACTTAGTTAAAAACAGATAAGTAATATTTTTTCAAAAAGTATTTGCAAAGAGAATAATCTTTGCTATAATACTTTTTGTATCGCGGAAGTAGTTCAGTGGTAGAACATCACCTTGCCATGGTGGGGGTCGCGGGTTCGAATCCCGTCTTCCGCTCCAAGATGAAGAGCTCACGAATGTGAGCTTTTTTTGTGCCTAAAATAAATTTATCTTTTTTGATAAAAAGGTCTTGCAAAGAAAAATGTATTTGCTATAATAATAACTGTTGTGCGGAAGTAGTTCAGTGGTAGAACATCACCTTGCCATGGTGGGGGTCGCGGGTTCGAATCCCGTCTTCCGCTCCAAGATAAAAGCTCACGGAAGTGAGCTTTTTTTGTGCCTAAAATAAATTTATCTTTTTTGGCAAAATACCTTGCAATGAAAAATGCATTTGCTATAATAATAACTGTTGTGCGGAAGTAGTTCAGTGGTAGAACATCACCTTGCCATGGTGGGGGTCGCGGGTTCGAATCCCGTCTTCCGCTCCAAGATAGAAGGCTCACCGAATGGTGAGTCTTTTTTTCGGGAAATAGCTCAGTTTGGTAGAGCGCTACGTTCGGGACGTAGAGGTCGCGCGTTCAAATCGCGTTTTCCCGATTATATTTAAGCTGTCTTAATAGACAGCTTTTTTCTTTTTGCTATAATACACACTAAAACTATAGGGGACATGAGAATGACAGCTACTACGAAAGAAAATTATGAATTGTTAGTGCAGCAGGCAAAGGCACTAGTTGATGGCGAAGATGACTGGATTGCCAATACTGCTAATTTATCTGCGCTTTTGTTTAATTCGCTTAATAATGTTAATTTTGCTGGTGTTTATCGCTTTGAAAACGGCGAGTTGATTTTAGGCCCATTCCAAGGGATGCCAGCTTGTGTGCATATTCAAATGGGTAAAGGCGTTTGCGGAACAGCAGCTAAGGAAGAAAAAACGCAAATTGTGCCCAACGTCCATGAATTTGCTGGTCACATCGCTTGCGACAGTGCTTCGAATTCTGAAATCGTCGTGCCTATTTTTAAGGATGAAAAATTATGGGGCGTTTTCGATTTTGATTCTACTAAGCTAAACAATTTTGATGAAACAGATCAAAAATATTTAACTGAAATTGCCGCCGCAATTTTTGATTAATTGCGCGTTTTTGATCATAATTATCACGGAGATAAGTTAAATTATTTTACTTACTGACAAAATAAAAGTAAAATACCATAACGTATTTTAAAGGGGTGGTGTTTGTATGGAAAACTCATATAGTAAAAGCGTTAATCAAGTATTGGAAATTGCACGTGAACAAGCACAGAATTTCCATCATCGCTTAATCGGAACAGAACACGTTTTATTGGCTTTAGTAATTGAAACAGACGGTGAAGCAGGGAAGATACTTCGTTCATGGGGCTTAACTCCTACTGCTGTGCGTGAAGAAATTGAGCGCTACACCGGCTACGGTTCAGCACCTAAAGCTAGTTATATGGAAATGTCACCTCGTTTAAGCTTGGCACTAGATTATGCAAAAAGACAAGCCGATCAAGGTGGATATAAAGAAATTGAAACTAATCATGTTTTGCTTGGAATAACAGCTAGTGAACAAGTCTTGTCGGCCATGATTCTCAAGAATTTAAATGTGGATATTGGTCGCTTACGTCAAGATGTTAATGATAGCTTAGATCAGGAACAAGATTTTGGCGACTCAGCAAGCTGGTTAGGTAATAGCAATACAGCTACAGGGCAAAAGAAACGTAAAAATAGTACTACACCAACTCTAGATAAAGTAGCTGTTAATTTGAATCAACGTACTCGTGAAGGCGGTATTGATCCAGTTATTGGCCGCGAAAAGGAAATTAAGCGAGTTATTCAAATTTTGTCTCGTCGTACTAAGAATAATCCAGTTTTAGTAGGTGAACCTGGTGTAGGTAAGACTGCAGTCGCTGAAGCAATTGCTACAGAAATTGTTAATAAAAGAGTGCCAGAGGATTTACTCAATAAACGAGTAATGGCTCTTAACATGGGCAGTTTAGTAGCAGGTACCAAGTATCGTGGCGAGTTTGAAGATAGAATGAAGAAGATTTTGGATGAAATTGCTAAAGATGGCAAGGTCATTCTGTTTGTTGATGAAATGCATACTTTGATTGGTGCTGGTGGTGCTGAAGGAGCAATCGATGCTTCTAATATCTTGAAGCCATCACTTGCTCGTGGCGATATTCAAATGATTGGTGCTACTACATTTGATGAATATCAAAAGTATATTGAAAAAGATCAAGCATTAGCCCGGCGTTTTCAACAAGTACGTTTGAATGAACCTACTAAGAAAGATACATTGGCTATATTGAATGGACTTAGACCTAAATATGAGAAGTTCCATCATGTAACTATTTCAGATGCCAGTCTTGAGGATGCTGTTGATCTATCTAGCCGTTACATTACCAATCGTTTCTTACCCGATAAGGCAATTGATCTGGTAGATGAAGCCAGTGCAGCTGTTAAAATTAAGACTAATGTTGGTTCAAATAAAGATTTAGTTCAAATTAATGAAAAAATAAAGAGTATTATTGAGCAAAAAAATGAAGCTGCTGCAAGTCAAAACTTTGTTCAGGCTGCGCAACTTCAAGAAGCACAAAATAACTTGCAAATGCAACGAGAAAAAATGGAAAATGCGCTGCAAGTTAAAGTTAGTGCTGAGGCTATTGTTGAACCAGAAGATATTGCCAAGGTAGTGTCTGATTGGACAGGCGTACCAGTTACTCAAATGAAGAGGGATGAGAGTCGCCAATTAGCTAACCTCGAAAGTATTTTGCACAAACGAGTTATTGGACAAGATAAAGCTGTCTCCGCTGTAGCTCGTGCAATTCGTCGTAGTAGAAGTGGTATTAAAGATGAACGACGCCCAATTGGATCATTCTTATTCTTGGGCCCAACTGGTGTAGGTAAAACGGAACTTGCTAAGTCAGTTGCAGCCGCAATGTTTGGCTCAGAAGATAATTTGATCAGATTAGATATGTCAGAATATATGGATCAAATCGCTTCCAGCAAGTTAATCGGGTCAGCACCTGGTTATGTTGGTTATGAAGAGGGCGGTCAACTTTCTGAACAAGTTCGTCGTCATCCATATTCTGTTGTCTTGCTTGATGAAGTTGAAAAAGCTCACCCAGATGTATTCAATTTACTTTTGCAAGTCTTAGATGAAGGATTTTTGACAGATTCTAAAGGCAGAAAAGTTGATTTTAGAAATACGATTATTATCATGACTTCTAATCTGGGATCACGTACTTTATTTGACAGCAAGGCTGTAGGCTTTAATGCTGATAAGGTTGATCAAGCTAAGGCAAGACAAGCTAAGGTAGAGCAAGCAATTAAACAATTCTTCCGTCCAGAATTTTTGAATAGAATCGATGAGACGATTATCTTTGATGAATTAACTAAGAAACAATTGCGTGACATTGTTACCTTGTTGACTCATAAATTGGTAGTTCGTTTGCAGAAGAAAGGAATCACACTTAAGATTTCTCGCGCTGCTCTAGATAAAATCGTTCAAGATGGTTATGATCCCGAAAATGGTGCTCGACCACTTAGAAGAGCAATTCAAAATGATATCGAAGATAAGTTGGCAGAAATGTTGATTACCGGTGAAGTAAAAGCAAATGATACTTTAAAAATCGGTAGTCAACATGGCCATTTAAAATTTGATGTTGTTTCTGATAAAAAGCTGGCAAAAACTAAGTGATATCAGGCATTAGACCTTGACAAAAAGTAGAAAAAGACATATAATTTTTGCTGATTTAAAAAGACTGAGATTCAGGATTTTGCTGATCTATTGTCCAGCAAAATGATAAGGACAAAAACGAAAAAGCTTCGTTTTTGTCTTTTTTATGCCTAAAATTGCAGTTTTTTGAATTTGTAACAGAAATGTAATATTTGCTTTCTTAGACAGAAAGGATGTTTTTCCTTGTTAAATGGACACGTAGTGAACTACGGTAAGCATCGAACTAGACGTAGCTTCTCTCGCATTAAAGAAGTATTGAAGCTCCCTAACTTAACTGATGTTCAAACCGAATCATATAAGTGGTTTCTTGATAAAGGCATTAAAGAAGTCTTTGATGACATCATGCCTATTAGTGACTTCTCAGGTAAGCTTTCATTAGAATATGTTGGCTACAAGCTTCAAAAGCCTAAGTATACAGTTGATGAAGCTCGTGATCATGATGCAACTTATGCTGCACCAATGCACGTAACTTTGAAGCTTACTAACCAAGAAACTGGTGAAATTAAGACTCAAGATGTATTCTTTGGCGATTTACCATTAATGACTGAATCAGGTTCATTTATCGTCAATGGTGCCGAAAGAGTTATTGTTTCTCAATTAGTAAGATCTCCAGGTGTGTACTACACTGGTGATTACGACAAGAATGGTCGTCAAATCTTTGGTACTACTGTTATTCCTAACCGTGGTGCTTGGCTTGAATATGAAACTGACGCTAAGAATGTTTCATTCGTTCGTGTAGACCGTACTCGTAAGTTGCCACTTACTGTTTTAATTAGAGCTATGGGTATTGGCTCAGACAGTGACATCATCGATATGTTTGGTCAAAGCGATACTTTGCAATTTACTTTGGACAAAGATGTTCACAAGAATCCAGCAGATTCTCGTGTAGCCGAAGCTTTAAAGGATATTTACGAAAGATTACGTCCAGGTGAACCTAAGACAACTGATTCATCACGTTCACTTTTGTATGCTCGTTTCTTCGATCCACGTCGTTATGATTTAGCACCAGTTGGTCGTTACAAGATCAACAAGAAGCTTTCTCTTAAGAATCGTTTGTATGGTCAAACTTTAGCTGAAACTTTGGCTGATCCAGATACTGGTGAAATCATTGCTAAGAAGGATACTGTTGTTACTCACGAAGTAATGGACAAGTTAGCTCCATACCTTGATCGTGATGACTTCAAGATGGTAACTTACCAACCTTCAAAGGAAGGCGTATTACCAGATCCTATTACAGTTCAAGAAATTAAGGTTTACTCAAAGGTAGATCCTGAACGTGAAGTCAAGTTAATGTCAAATGGTCACATTGCTGCAGATGTTAAGCATTTAACTCCAGCAGATGTTTTGGCTTCAATCAACTACTTCTTCGCATTGCAAGACAAGATCGGTACAACTGATGATATTGACCACTTGGGTAACCGTCGTATTCGTCGTGTTGGTGAACTTCTTCAAAACCAATTCAGAATCGGTTTGGCAAGAATGGAACGTGTTGTTCGTGAAAGAATGTCAATCCAAGATCCTTCAACTGTTACTCCACAACAATTGATCAATATTCGTCCAATTGTTGCAAGTATCAAGGAATTCTTCGGTTCATCACAACTTTCACAGTTCATGGATCAACACAACCCATTGGGTGAATTGACTCACAAGCGTCGTATGTCAGCCTTAGGGCCTGGTGGTTTGACTCGTGACCGTGCTGGATATGAAGTTCGTGACGTTCACTATACTCACTATGGTCGTTTGTGTCCTATCGAAACTCCAGAAGGTCCTAACATTGGGTTGATTAACTCACTTGCTTCATACGCAATCATTAACAAGTATGGTTTCATCGAAACTCCATACCGTCGTGTATCTTGGAAGACCCACAAGGTTACTGACAAGATCGACTACTTGACTGCTGATGAAGAAGATAACTACATCATTGCTGGTGCTAACACTCCTTTGAATGATGATGGTTCATTTAAGAGTGATTTAATCTTAGCTCGTCAAAAGGAAGATAACGTCGAAGTTACTCCAGACAAGATTGACTACATGGACGTTATTCCTAAACAAGTTGTTTCTGTAGCTTCAGCATGTATCCCATTCCTTGAAAACGATGACTCTAACCGTGCTTTGATGGGTGCCAACCAGCAACGTCAGGCTGCTCCTTTGATCAACCCACATGGCTCACTTGTTGGTACTGGTATGGAATATCGTGCAGCTCACGATTCAGGTGCTGCCTTAGTAGCTAAGGATGCTGGTACTGTTGAATACGTAGATGCAAACGAAATCCGTATTAGACGTGAAGATGGTACTTTAGACAAGTACACTCTTGAAAAGTATCGTCGTTCAAACAACTCTAAGTCATACAACCAAACTCCTAATGTTAAGTTGGGTGATCATGTTGATGCTAGTGATGTTATTGCTAACGGTCCAACTATGGATCATGGTGAACTTGCTTTAGGTCAAAACCCACTTATTGCCTTCATGACTTGGAACATGTACAACTATGAAGATGCCATCATGCTTTCAGAACGTTTGGTTAAGGATGATGTTTATACTTCAATTAGTATTGAAGACTACGAATCAGAAGCTCGTGATACTAAGCTTGGTCCTGAAGAAATCACAAGAGAACTTCCTAACATCGGTGAAGATGCTTTGAAGGACCTTGATGCTGATGGTATTGTCCGCGTCGGTGCTGAAGTTCACGATGGTGATATTTTGGTAGGTAAGGTAACTCCTAAGGGCGTAACTGAATTATCTGCTGAAGAAAGATTACTTCACGCTATCTTTGGTGAAAAAGCTCGTGAAGTTCGTGATACTTCACTTCGTGTACCACACGGTGGTGGCGGTATCGTTCAAGACGTTAAGGTTTACACCCGTGAAGCCGGCGATGAACTTTCACCAGGTGTTAATACTATGGTTCGTGTTTACATTGCACAAAAGAGAAAGATTCAAGTTGGGGACAAGATGTCTGGTCGTCACGGTAACAAGGGTACTGTTGCTGCTGTCGTTCCAGAAGAAGATATGCCATACTTACCAGATGGTACTCCAGTAGATATCTGTTTGAACCCAATGGGTGTTCCATCACGTATGAACATTGGACAGCTTCTTGAATTGCACTTGGGTGCTGCAGCACGTCAATTAGGTATTCACGTAGCTACTCCAGTATTTGATGGTGCTAACGAAAGTGATGTTTGGGACACTGTTCGTCAAGCTGGTGTTGATAAAGACGGTAAGACTGTTATCTACGATGGTCGTACCGGTGAACCATTCCACAACCGTGTTTCAGTTGGTGTCATGCACTACTTGAAACTTACTCACATGGTTGATGACAAGATCCACGCACGTTCAATTGGGCCTTACTCATTGGTTACTCAACAACCTTTGGGTGGTAAAGCTCAGTTTGGTGGTCAGCGTTTCGGTGAAATGGAAGTTTGGGCCCTTGAAGCTTATGGTGCAGCTTACACATTGCAAGAAATCTTGACTTATAAGTCAGATGACGTTGTTGGTCGTGTAAAGGCATATGAAGCAATTGTTAAGGGCGAAAGAATTCCTAAGCCAGGTGTTCCAGAATCATTCCGTGTGCTTGTTAAGGAACTTCAATCATTAGGTTTGGATATTCGTGTTCTTGATATGAATCATAATGAGATTGAACTTCGTGATATGGATGAAGATTCAAGTGAACATTTAAACATTGATTCATTGTCACGTATGGCAGAAGAACAAGAAAAAAAGAAGTTAGCCGAAGAAACTGGAAAATCAGAAGATAAAAAAGACGATAAGAAAGATGCAGATAAGCCAGTAGCTCCTGCAGATGAATCTGACGACAAAGTTTCTAAATAGTAGGAGGTTAAACTTTTGATCGACGTAAATAAATTTGAAAGTATGCAAATTGGTCTTGCATCACCTAACAAGATCAGAAGCTGGTCATATGGTGAAGTTAAGAAGCCTGAAACCATCAACTACCGTACTTTAAAACCTGAAAAAGATGGTCTATTTGATGAAAGAATCTTTGGACCAACTAAAGATTGGTCATGTGCCTGTGGTAAATATAAGGGTGTTAGATACCGTGGCATCGTTTGTGACCGTTGTGGTGTTGAAGTTACTTCTTCAAAAGTAAGAAGAGAACGTATGGGACACATTGAATTAGCTGCCCCTGTAACCCACATTTGGTACTTCAAAGGTATCCCTTCAAGAATGGGTTTAGTATTGGATATTTCTCCAAGATTGCTTGAAGAAGTTATCTACTTTGCTGCATATATCGTAATTGATCCAGGTGATACTGATCTTGAGCCTAAGCAATTATTAACTGAAGCAGAATACCGTGAACAAAAAGCTAAATACGGTAACCGTTTTGAAGCTAAGATGGGTGCTGAAGCTATTCGCGAATTGCTCAAGAAAGTTGACCTTGATAAAGAAGTTAAAGATTTGAAGAAAGAGCTTCAAACCGCAACTGGTCAAAAACGTACTCGTGCAATTAGACGTTTGGATATTTTGGACGCATTTAAGAATTCAGGTAATAAGCCTGAATGGATGGTTATGGATGCAGTTCCAGTTATTCCACCAGATCTTCGTCCAATGGTTCAACTTGAAGGTGGCCGTTTTGCTACCTCAGATTTGAACGATTTATATAGACGTGTAATTAACCGTAACAATCGTTTGAAGAGATTGCTTGATTTGAACGCTCCTAACATCATCGTTCAAAACGAAAAGCGTATGCTTCAAGAAGCTGTTGATGCTTTGATTGACAACGGTCGTCGTGGTCGTCCAGTTGTTGGACCAGGTAACCGTCCACTTAAGTCACTTTCACACATGCTTAAGGGTAAGCAAGGTCGTTTCCGTCAAAACTTGCTTGGTAAGCGTGTTGACTACTCCGGTCGTTCAGTTATCGATGTTTCACCAAAATTGAAGTTCTATCAATGTGGTGTTCCACGTCCAATGGCTTTGGAATTATTTAAGCCATTTGTAATGCACGAATTGGTTAAGCGCGGTATTGCTTCTAACATTAAGAATGCTAAGCGTAAGATTGATCGTGAAGATGATGATATTTGGGATGTACTTGAAGACGTTATTAAGGAACGTCCAGTTCTTTTGAACCGTGCACCTACTCTTCACCGTTTGAGTATTCAAGCATTTGAACCAGTTTTGGTACCAGGTAAGTCAATCAGACTTCACCCATTAGCTTGTGAAGCTTACAATGCCGACTTCGATGGTGACCAGATGGCCATCCACGTACCACTTTCTGATGAAGCTGTTGCTGAATCTCGTTTACTTATGCTTGCTGCTCACCACATCTTGGCTCCTAAGGATGGTAAGCCAATCGTTACTCCATCACAGGATATCGTTTTGGGTAACTACTGGTTGACTCAAGCTGAACGTGGTCGTGAAGGTGAAGGCATGATCTTTAGTTCACCAGCTGAAGCAACTGTAGCCTATGAAAATGGTGATATTCACTACCATACTATTATTGGTATGTCAGCTGATGCTATGCCTAAGAAGCCATGGCCACAAGGTCATGAACATGGCATTTTCATTACTACATACGGTAAGCTTGTCTTTAACCAATTATTCCCAGATGATTACTTCTACATCAATGAACCAAGTGAAGAAAACTTAAATAATCCTTTGGATGCTAAGTACTTCTTAGGTGAGGGTCAAGATATTCATGACAAGATTGATGAAGTTGGCGATGATTTAATTGCTACACCATTCAAGAGTAGTTTCTTGTCAGACTCTATTGCTACTATCTACAAGTACTACAAGGTTCAAAGAACTTCAGAATACTTGGATGACTTGAAGAAGTTAGGTTACACTAGTTCAACTACTTCAGGTATTACTATTGGTATGAATGACGTTCCAGAAATTCAAGATAAGGATGAAAAGGTAGCTAAGGCACGTAAGCAAGTTGATATTGTTTCTAAGCAATTCAGACGTGGTTTAATTACTGAACAAGAACGTCACGACCGGGTAATTAGTATTTGGAATGCATGTAAGGATGAAATCCAAAACGAAATTGCTCAAATTCACTCACCACGTAACCCAATTTCAATCATGGCCGACTCAGGTGCCCGTGGTAACATTTCTAACTTTACTCAGTTAGCTGGTATGCGTGGTTTGATGGCTACTCCTAACGGTGGTTTGTTCGAAATTCCTGTTACTTCAAACTTCAAGGAAGGCTTGTCAGTATTGGAATTATTCATGTCCACTCACGGTGCTCGTAAGGGTATGACGGATACTGCCTTGAAGACTGCTCAGTCAGGTTACTTAACTCGTCGTTTGGTTGATGTTGCTCAGGACGTTATTATTCGTGATGATGATTGTGGTACTGATCGTGGTATTACAGTTAGCGCCATCATGGAAGGTGACGAAATGATCGAACCATTATTTGATCGTTTGGTTGGTCGTTTCACTGCTGAAACAGTTAAGGATCCTAAGACTGGTGAAGCTATTGTTGGCAGAGATGTCATGATGGATGAAAACATGGCTCATAAAATCTGTGATGCAGGAGTAACCCATGTTAAGATTCGTTCAATTCTTACCTGTGATACTCCACACGGTGTATGTCGCAAGTGTTACGGTATGAACCTTGCTACTGGTGAAGAAGTTGAAGTTGGTGAAGCAGTAGGTACTGTTGCCGCTCAATCAATTGGTGAACCTGGTACTCAGCTTACTTTGAGAACTTTCCACAACGGTGGTGTTGCCGGTGCCGAAGATATTACTCAAGGTTTGCCTCGTGTGCAAGAATTGTTCGAAGCACGTAACCCTAAGGGTCGTGCAACCATTTCTGAAGTAGATGGTGTAATTGATTCAATTCAAGAAAATCCAGCAGAACATACTCGTGAAATTACTGTTAAAGGTAAGATTGATACTAGAAGTTACAGTGTTCCTTACACTGCTTCTGTTGCTGTATCTGAAGGCGATTATGTTCACCGTGGTGATAAGTTGACTCTCGGTTCTGTTGATCCTAAAGAATTGATCCAAGTTACTGATACTTTAACTACTGAAAAGTACATCTTGGCTGAAGTTCAAAAGGCATATAGAATGCAGGGTGTAGACATTGCCGACAAGCACGTCGAAGTATTGACTCGTCAAATGCTTCAAAAGGTACGTGTCCTTGATCCAGGTGAAACTGACATCTTGCCAGGTGAAGTTATGGATATCGGTCAATTTAGAGACCGTAACAAGGAAGTTATTATTTCTGGTGGTATTCCAGCAACTGCACAAAGCGTTATCCTGGGTATTACTAAGGCTGCTTTGGAAACTAATAGTTTCTTGTCAGCTGCTTCATTCCAGGAAACTACTCGTGTTCTTACTGATGCTTCAATCAGAGGTAAGAATGATCCACTTCTTGGACTTAAGGAAAACGTTATTATCGGTAAGATTATTCCAGCTGGTACTGGTATGCCTGTATACCGCAGCATGGAACCTGAAGCTGACGTTAAGAAGCCAGATTCAGTTTACTCAATTGCTGATATTGAAAAGCAAATGAAAGAAAAAGAACAAAGTAAGTAAAATTTAGTTCTTATAAAAAGCGTTTCTATTCATAAAGAATAGGAACGCTTTTTTAGTTTAAAAATTGTGTTAGAACTAAACCTAAGAAAATAAATGGTATGAAAGGATAATGATAGTTGGAATCTTTATGTTCAATTACGAAAAATAATAAAAGTGAGAAGCAAGCAAATAAAAATATTATGTTAGCAATAGAAGGAGTTAAGTAACTGGCAATAGTGAGATAAATTAATAGGTCGCCTAGCCCCATTTTATGCTTAAAAATACTCCAACTGAAAATTGAAATAATTAATATAAGAGAAATAAAATCTAAGGTCGTAAAAGCAGAGAACTTATTTTCTAAGATAGCGATAGTTATTGCAGGAAAAAGAAAGAAAAGATCAAATTCTTTTTCATAAAAATCAGCGATAGCCGTCAAAAGAAGAGAGGAAAGAAACACAGAAGATGTGATGCCACTAATAGAGCTGAAGTCAATCAAAGAAAAGGCAAATCCTCCAACTAATTCAAACAGAAATAATTGACTTGGAATAGATTGTTTACAATAATGACAACGTCCTTTCAATAATAAGTAAGAAATAAGAGGAATCTCGTCCAGCAAAGATAATTCAAAGTGACAATTTTTGCAATAAGAGCGAGAAAAAATGAAATTTCTGTTCTCCCATCGATCAAAAACTACTGCCATGTGGGATGCAATACAAGTTCCAATTGCAAAATTAGTAAAAGTATAAATTAAATTCAAAAAATCACCTCACTATTTAATACGCAAAAAATCATTGTTTTTCTTTTTTTATTTTGAAAAAGTTTGATTTCTATTAAAAACCGAGTACAATAGTGTTTGTATGTTTTGAACAGTCTGTTCGTGAGTATAAAAAGAAACTCCCGGATGTGTGAACAAAATAGTAATTTTAGGAGGAAATTTTAATGCCAACCATTAATCAATTGGTAAGAAAAGGCCGTCATTCAAAGGTTACTAAGTCAAAGTCACCTGCTTTGAATTACAGCTACAACAGTATGAAGAAGGAATCAGTATTCAACCCAGCTCCACAAATGCGTGGTGTTGCAACTCGTGTGGGTACTATGACTCCAAAGAAGCCTAACTCAGCTTTACGTAAGTACGCTCGTGTACGTCTTTCAAACTTAATCGAAGTTACTGCTTACATTCCAGGTGAAGGCCACAACTTGCAAGAACACTCAGTCGTTTTAATTCGTGGTGGTCGTGTAAAGGACCTTCCTGGTGTTCGTTACCACATCATTCGTGGTGCCCTCGATACTGCTGGTGTTGATGGCAGAAAGCAAGGCCGTTCTAAGTACGGTACTAAGAAAGATTAAAGGAGGAGTTAAATAATGCCTAGAAAAGGTCACGTAACTAAAAGAGACGTTTTAGCAGATCCAGTTTACAACTCAAAGCTTGTTACCAAGTTAATTAACCACTTGATGATTGATGGTAAGAGAGCTAAGGCATCTTCAATCCTTTACGATGCTTTCAACATTGTTCAAGACAAGACTGGTAAGGAACCACTTGATGTATTTGAAGAAGCTATGAACAACGTTATGCCAGTTTTGGAAGTTAGAGCTCGCCGTATCGGTGGTTCAAACTACCAAATCCCAGTTGAAGTACGTCCTGAAAGAAGAACTACTTTAGGTTTAAGATGGCTTGTTTCATACGCTCGTTTACGTAACGAACACACTATGGATGAACGTTTAGCTAACGAAATCATCGATGCTTCAAACAACACTGGTTCAGCAGTTAAGAAGCGTGAAGACGTTCACCGTATGGCTGAAGCTAACCGTGCATTTGCACACTACCGCTTCTAATTCGTTCGTTTTATTTTAAGGAGAGAATAATTTATGGCTAACAAGCGTGAATTTCCATTAGCAAAGACACGTAACATTGGTATTATGGCCCACATCGATGCGGGTAAGACTACTACTACTGAACGTATCCTTTACTACACTGGTAAGATCCACAAAATTGGTGAAACTCACGAAGGTGATTCACAAATGGACTGGATGGATGAAGAAAAGGAACGTGGTATCACCATTACTTCTGCAGCCACTACTGCACAATGGAAGGACTACAGAATTAACATCATTGATACCCCAGGACACGTTGACTTCACTATCGAAGTTGAACGTTCACTCCGTGTTCTTGATGGTGCCGTAACTGTTCTTGATGCCCAAGCTGGTGTTGAACCACAAACTGAAAACGTATGGCGTCAAGCTGAAACTTACGGTGTTCCTCGTATTGTTTTTGTTAACAAGATGGATAAGATTGGTGCTGACTTCGATAAGTCAGTTAAGTCATTGCACGAACGTTTAAACGCTAATGCACATGCTGTTCAAATGCCAATTGGTTCAGCTGACACTTTTGAAGGTGTTATCGACTTAATCAACATGGTTGCCGACATCTACGACGAAGACAAGCTTGGTTCTAAGTGGGATACTGTTCCAGTTCCTGACGAATACAAGGAAGAAGCTGAAGCACGTCGTAACGACTTAATTGAAGCCGTAGCCGATGTTGATGACGGCATCATGGAAAAATTCCTTGGCGGTGAAGAAATTTCTAACGATGAATTAAAGGCAGCTATCCGTAAAGCTACTTTGGACTTGAAGTTCTTCCCAGTTTACGCTGGCTCAGCCTTCAAGAACAAGGGTGTTCAAATGATGCTTGACGGTGTTATTGACTACTTGCCATCACCACTTGATGTTAAGCCTTATGTTGCTCACGATCCTAAGACTGGTGACGAAGTTGAACTTATGGCTGACGACAAGAAGCCATTTGCAGCTCTTGCATTTAAGATTGCTACTGACCCATTCGTAGGTCGTTTAACTTTCATCCGTGTTTACACTGGTTCTCTTGAATCAGGTTCATATGTTTTGAACGCTTCAAAGAACAGTCGTGAACGTGTAGGTCGTTTGCTTCAAATGCACGCCAACTCAAGAACTGAAATTCCAGAAGTATTCTCAGGTGATATCGCTGGTGCCATCGGTTTGAAGAACACCACTACTGGTGACTCATTAACTGACCCAGATCACCCACTTATTTTGGAAAGCTTGAAAGTTCCAGATCCAGTTATCCAAGTATCAGTTGAACCTAAGTCAAAGGCTGACCGTGATAAGATGGACGTTGCTTTGCAAAAGCTTACTGAAGAAGACCCAACTTTCCGTGCTGAAACTAACCCAGAAACTGGTCAAACTTTGATCTCAGGTATGGGTGAACTTCACCTTGATATCATGGTTGAACGTATGAGACGTGAATTTAACGTTGATGCTAAGATCGGTGAACCACAAGTTGCTTACCGTGAAACCTTCACTAAGGAAGCTAAGGCACAAGGTAAGTTCGTTCGTCAATCAGGTGGTAAGGGTCAATACGGTGACGTTTGGATTGACTTTACTCCTAACGAAGAAGGTAAGGGTTACGAATTTGAAGATGCCATTGTTGGTGGTGTCGTTCCTCGTGAATTCATTCCTTCAGTTGACCAAGGTTTACAAGAAGCTATGAAGAATGGTGTTCTTGCAGGTTACCCATTGATCGATGTTAAGGCTAAGCTTTACGATGGTAGTTACCACGAAGTCGACTCATCAGAAGCTGCCTTCAAGGTTGCTGCTTCACTTGCTTTGAAGAACGCTGCTTCAAAGGCTGGCGCTGTTATCTTGGAACCAATTATGAAGGTTCAAGTAACCACTCCAGAAGAATACTTAGGTGATGTTATGGGTTCAATCACTGCTCGTCGTGGTACTATGGAAGGTATGGAAGACAGAGCAGGTGCTAAGATCATCAACTCATTTGTTCCACTTTCAGAAATGTTTGGTTACGCAACTACTTTGCGTTCATCAACTCAAGGTCGTGGTACATTTACTATGGTATTTGATCACTACTCACCAACACCTAAGTCAATTCAAGCTGACATTATTAAAAAGCGCGGCGGCGAAGCTGAATAATTTTTAATAGTGAAAAGCTTTATGCTTTTAGCTTAATTGAAAACAATTACATATAAAAAAGAGTTATTGAGAATTTTCAATAACTCTTTTTTTGTAAATCTTTTTTAGAAAAAATGCCCTTAAGCCTTGATATTTAAGGAAAGACAAAGTACAATAGTCTTTGTGCTTAAGGGACGATTGTGCCTTGAGTAATTAAAATTGTTGTAAAGCGTTGACGCAAAAGGTTGCGGCACGCCAGGCTGCATTGCCACAGTGGCGTGCGGGGAATTTTTGCCGAGCGAGTCATCTTTTAAAGAAGACGTTAAGGAGGTAATTTAATGGCAAGTCAAACAATTCGTATTAGACTTAAGTCATACGAACACGGTATTCTCGATGAATCAGCTGCTAAGATCGTAGCTACTGCAAAGAGAACTGGTGCTGAAATTTCAGGTCCAGTTCCTCTTCCAACAGAAAGAACTTTATTCACTGTTCTTCGTTCACCACACAAGAACAAGGACTCACGTGAACAATTCGAAATGCGCACTCACAAGCGTTTAATCGATATTTTGAATCCAACACCTAAGACTGTTGATTCATTAATGAAGCTTGATCTTCCAAGCGGCGTAGACATCGAAATTAAGTTGTAATTTAAATAGAAAGAGGTGTAAACATGACCAAAGGAATCTTAGGAAGAAAAGTTGGTATGACTCAAATCTTTACTAAAGATGGTGTCCTTGTTCCTGTAACAGTTGTAGAAGCAACTCCTAACGTTGTTATGCAAGTTAAGACTGTTGAATCAGACGGTTACGAAGCTGTTCAATTAGGTTACCAAGACAAGCGTGAAGTTTTGAGCAACAAACCAGAAAAAGGTCATGCTGATAAGGCAAAGACTTCACCTAAGCGCTTCATTCGGGAAATCCGCGGTGTTGAGCTTAAGGACTATGAAGTCGGCTCAGAAGTTACTGTGGATACATTCAAGGAAGGTGACGTTGTAAACGTTACTGGTACTTCAAGAGGTCATGGATACCAAGGTAACATCAAGCGTTGGGGCCAATCAAGAGGACCAGAAACCCACGGTTCAAGATACCACAGAATTCCTGGTTCAATGGGTTCCATCATTAACCGTGTACCAAAGGGCAAGCGTTTGCCAGGTCACATGGGTATGAAGAAAGTTACCATTGAAAACTTAGTAATTGAAAAAGTTGTAGCAGACAAGAACGTATTGATGATCAAGGGCAATGTTCCAGGTGCTAAGAACTCATTAATCGTTGTTAAGACTGCTTCTAAAGCTGTTAAGGCTGATAAATAGGAAGGAGGACTAGAATGGCTAATTTAAAAGTTATGGATCAAAACGGTAAAGATTCTGGTGAAGTTACTTTAAACGATAAAGTTTTTGGTATTGAGCCTAATGAAAGTGTCGTTTTTGAAGCAATCATTAGACAAAGAGCCGGTAAGCGTCAAGGTACCTCAAAGGTTAAGAACAGATCTGCCGTTCGCGGTGGTGGTAAGAAGCCTTGGAGACAAAAGGGTACTGGTCGTGCTCGTCAAGGTTCTATCAGATCTCCACAATGGCGTGGTGGTGGTACAGTATTTGGCCCAACACCTCGTTCATACGCATACACGATGCCAAGAAAGCAACGTCGTTTGGCTATTAAGTCAGTTCTTTCCCAAAAGATGATTGATAAGGATTTGATCGTTTTAGATAAGTTGACTATGTCAGCACCTAAGACTAAAGATTTAGTATCAATGTTAAACAGCTTAAATGTTGATGGTAAGGTTTTAATTGTTTCAGATGATAACAATGTACAACTTTCCGCAAGAAACTTAGCTAAGGTTAAGGCTGTTCCAGTTAACGGTTTGAACGTTGAAGATGCAGTTAACTATGATAAGTTAATCTTGACTCAAGATGCTGTTAAGAAGATCGAGGAGGTTTTGGCTTAATGGACGCACGCGATATCATTTTAAGACCTGTCATTACTGAAAAGTCCACGAACTTAATGGATGATAAGAAGTACACATTCGACGTGCTTTTAACTGCAACCAAGACACAAGTTCGCAATGCTGTTGAAGAAATCTTCGATGTTAAGGTAAAGAGCGTTAACATTATGAATGTTCGCGGTAAAGACAAGCGAGTAGGTCGTTACACTGGTAAGACTGCTCGTCGTAGAAAGGCAATCGTCACTTTAACTAACGATTCAAACGACATCAAGATTTTCCAAGACGAAAATAAAGAAGACAACAAGTAATAGGAGGTCAGTCAATTGGCTATTAAGATTTACAAGCCAACCACTAATGGTCGTCGTCATATGACTTCTTCCGACTTTGCTGAGATTACCAAGACAAAGCCTGAAAAGACTTTACTTGAATCACAATCACATACTGCAGGTCGTAACTCATATGGTCACATCACTGTAAGACACCGTGGTGGTGGTCACAAACAAAAATACCGTATCATCGACTTTAAGCGTAATAAGGATAATGCAAAGGCAGTTGTAAAGGCTATCGAATACGATCCAAACAGAACTGCTAACATCGCATTACTTCACTACACTGATGGTATTAAAGCTTATATCTTAGCACCTAGGGGATTAAAGGTTGGCGATATCGTTGAATCAGGCGATTCAGTTGACATTAAGCCAGGTAACGCATTAGCATTAAAGAATATCCCATCTGGTACTTCAATCCACAACATTGAATTGAAGCCAGGTAAGGGTGGCCAACTTGTAAGAAGTGCTGGTACTTCTGCTCAAGTTTTGGGTGTTGATGGTGATTACACTTTAGTAAGATTACAAAGTGGTGAAGTTCGTAAGATCTTGTCATCATGCCGTGCAACTATTGGTGTTGTAGGTAATGAACAACATTCATTAATTCAATTAGGTAAAGCTGGTCGTAAGCGTTGGTTAGGCAAGCGCCCACAATCACGTGGTTCCGTAATGAACCCTAACGATCACCCACATGGTGGTGGTGAAGGTAAGGCTCCAGTTGGTCGTCCACAACCTATGACTCCATGGGGTAAGAAGGCTCGCGGTATCAAGACTAGAGACACCAAGAAGGCTAGCGAGAAGTTAATCATTCGTCACCGTAAAGGTAGCAAGTAATAGAAGGAGGGTTAATTAATGAGCCGTAGTATTAAAAAAGGTCCTTTTGCTGATGCATCATTATTAAAGAAGGTTGATGCACAAGCAGATGCAGATAAGAAGCAAGTTATTAAGACTTGGTCACGTCGTTCAACTATTTTCCCTTCCTTTGTTGGTTTGACTATAGCTGTTTACGATGGTAGAAAACATGTTCCAGTATACATTACTGAAGACATGGTTGGTCATAAGTTAGGTGAATTTGTTCCAACAAGAACTTTCCATGGACACAAATCCACTGAAGATAAAACCACAGCACAATAGAGGAAGGAGAAACATCTAAATGGCAGAACAAATTAGTTCAGCTAAGGCAGAAGCAAGAACTGTTCGCATCGCTCCAAGAAAAGCTCGTTTGGTCGTTGACTTAATTCGTGGTAAGAGCGTTGCCGAAGCATTAGCAATCTTAGAATTTACGCCTAGAGCTGCTTCCCCAATCGTTGAAAAAGTTTTACGTTCAGCAATTGCTAACGCAGAACACAACTACGATCTTGAAAGTGCAAATCTTTACGTATCAGAAGCATATGTAAACGAAGGTGCTACTTTAAAGAGATTCCGTCCCCGTGCTAAGGGTATGGCTTCCCCAATTAACAAGAGAACCAGTCACGTAGTTGTAGTAGTTTCAGAAAAGAACGATTAAGGGAGGTATATTAATGGGTCAAAAGATTAACCCAAACGGTTTTCGTCTCGGTGTCATCCGTGATTGGGAATCAAAATGGTATGCTGACAAAGGATACAAAGAAACTTTAAATGAAGACCTTCGAATCAGAAAGTTTATTTCAAAGAAATTGAAGGATGCTTCAGTATCTACTGTTGAAATTGAACGTGCAGCTAACAGAATTAACATTTCAATCCACACCGCAAAGCCTGGTATGGTAATTGGTAAAGGTGGTTCTGAAGTTGAAGCTTTAAGAAAACAATTAAATGCTTTAACTGGTAAGCAAGTTCACATTAATATTGTTGAAATTAAGAAACCAGATCTTGATGCTGAATTGGTAGCAGATAGTATTGCTCGTCAACTTGAAGCTCGTATTGCTTTTAGACGTGCTATGCGTCAAGCTACTCAAAGAGCTATGCGTGCTGGTGCCAAGGGTATCAAGGTTCAAACTTCTGGTCGTTTGAACGGTGCCGACATGGCAAGAAGAGAATGGCACACAGAAGGTCGTGTTCCATTACAAACTTTGAGAGCTGATATTGATTATGCTTGGGTAAATGCTTTCACTACTTATGGTGAAATTGGTGTTCGAGCTTGGATCAACCGTGGCGAAATCTTACCTACTCGTAAGAACAAGCCAGCTTCAAAGCCAGCGAAGGGAGGAAATAGATAATGCCTTTAGTACCAAAACGAGTAAAACACCGTCGTGAATTCCGTGGTAAGATGCGTGGTGCTGCTAAAGGTGGTAAATATATTGCCTTTGGTGAATATGGTCTTGAAGCCCTCGAATCACATTGGATTACTAACCGTCAAATCGAAGCAGCCCGTGTTGCTATGACACGTTACATGAAGCGTGGCGGTAAAGTTTGGATTAGAATTTTCCCTCAAAAGTCATACACTGCTAAAGGTGTAGGTGTACGTATGGGTTCTGGTAAAGGTGCACCTGCAGGTTGGGTAGCTGTAGTTAAGAGAGAAAAGATTATGTTTGAAATTGGTGGTGTTGATGAAGCAACTGCTCGTGAAGCTTTGAGACTTGCTTCAACTAAGTTACCAATTAAGACTAAGTTTGTAACTAGAAGTTCGGAAGTAGGTGGCGAATCTAATGAAGGCTAAAGATATCAGAGCATTAACCACTGATCAAATGTTAGAAAAAGAAAAGCAATATAAAGAAGAACTCTTTAATTTGCGTTTCCAACAAGCAACGGGTCAATTAGAAAATACCGCTCGCTTGAGTAAAGTCCGCAAGAATATCGCCAGAATCAAGACTGTTCTGAGCGAAAAAGCATTAGAAAACAATTAATGGAAGGGAGCTATTAACTTGAGCGAAACAAACGAAAGAAATCGTCGTCACGTATACCAAGGTCGTGTAGTTTCTGATAAGATGGACAAGACTATCGTAGTCGTTGTTGATACTTACAAGAACCACCCAGTTTACAACAAGCGTATTAGATATTCTAAGAAATACTACGCACAAGACGAAAATAACGAAGCTAAAGTTGGCGATACTGTACGTATCATGGAAACCCGTCCATTATCTCGTAAGAAGCGCTTCCGTTTAGTAAAGATTGTTAAGAAATCTGTTTAATTTGCGGATTTAGTGAGGGGAGGATTCTACAGTGATTCAAAACGAATCTCGTTTAAAGGTTGCTGATAACTCTGGTGCCAGAGAACTTTTAGTTATTAGAGTCTTAGGTGGATCAAAGCGTAAGACCGGTAACATTGGTGACATCGTTGTATGTACTGTTAAGCAAGCAACACCAGGTGGCGTTGTCAAAAAGGGCGACGTTGTAAAAGCTGTAATTGTCAGAACAAAGTCAGGTGCACGTCGTGAAGATGGTTCATACATCAAATTCGACGAAAATGCTGGAGTAATTATTAACGCAGATAAGAGCCCACGTGGTACTCGTATCTTTGGGCCAGTTGCACGTGAGTTACGTGAGTACGACTTTATGAAGATCGTCTCTCTTGCTCCTGAAGTCTTATAATTGATAGTGAGGTGCACTGATGTTCGTTAAAACTGGTGACAAGGTAAAAGTTATTGCCGGAAAAGATAAAGGTAAAGAAGGTACTGTTCTTTCTGTTAATGTTAAGAAGAACCGTGTAGTTGTTAAGGGTGTTAACAAGATTAAGAAGCACCAAAAGCCTTCTCAAACCAACGCTAATGGTGGTGTAGTTGAATCAGAAGGTTCAATTCACGCATCAAACGTTAAAGTTATTAGTAAAAAAGAAGATAAGTAGAAGGGAGGACACAAATGGCAAGTTATTTAGCTGAAGAATACAAAGAAAAAGTAGCTCCTGCATTGGCAGAAAAGTTTGATTACAAGTCATCAATGCAAATTCCAAAGATCGACAAGATCGTTTTGAACATGGGTGTCGGTGACGCTGTTTCTAACGCCAAGAACTTGGACGAAGCTGTTGAAGAATTAACTTTAATTTCTGGTCAAAAGCCATTAATTACTAAGGCAAAGAAGTCAATCGCTAACTTCCGTTTACGTGAAGGTATGTCTATCGGTGCTAAGGTAACCCTTAGAGGCGACAGAATGTACGACTTCTTATACAAGTTAATCAATGTTTCTCTTCCACGTGTTCGTGACTTCCGTGGTGTATCAACTCGTTCATTTGATGGTCGTGGTAACTACACTTTAGGTGTTAAGGAACAATTGATTTTCCCAGAAATCGATTTTGATAAGGTTAACCGTACTAGAGGTTTAGACATTGTTATCGTAACTACTGCCAACACTGATGAAGAAGCTCGTGAACTTTTGACTCAATTTGGTATGCCGTTTGCAAGATAGTGGAGGACATTAATGGCTAAAACATCACAAAAAATCAGAAATCGTCGTCCTGCTAAGTTCTCTTCACGCGAATATACACGTTGCGAGAGATGTGGTCGTCCACATTCCGTATACCGTAAATTCGGTTTATGCCGTATTTGCTTAAAGGAATTAGCACACAAGGGTCAAATCCCTGGTCTTAAAAAGGCTAGTTGGTAGTATACGGTTAGGAGGATAGCTTAAATGGTCATGACAGATCCAATCGCAGATTACTTGACTAGAATCAGAAATGCCAACATGGCAAAGCACGATTCAGTTGAAATTCCTGCATCAAATATTAAAAAGTCTATTTCAGAAATTTTGAAACGTGAAGGTTTCATCCGTGATTACGAAGTTGCTGATGATAACAAGCAAGGCGTTATCAAGGTATTCTTGAAATATGGTCCAAATGGAGAACGCGTTATTTCAGGCTTAAAGCGTATTTCTAAGCCAGGTCTTAGAAACTACGTAAGTGCTGAAGACTTACCTAAAGTTCTTAATGGTTTAGGCATTGCCATCGTTTCTACTTCTGCTGGTGTTATTACTGACAAAGAAGCAAGACAAAAGAACGTTGGCGGCGAAGTAATTGCCTACGTTTGGTAATACTGACAGAAAGGAGAACAATTAATGAGCCGAATCGGTTTAAAGACTATTGAAGTCCCTGACAGTGTCACTGTTACCAAGGAAGGCGACAACATTACTGTTAAGGGCCCTAAGGGTGAATTAACTAGATACTTCGATCCAAAGATCACTTTTGAACAAAAAGACGGTGAAATTAACTTTTCACGTTCAAGTGAAAATGATAAAGCAATTCACGGTACTGAAAGAGCTAACTTAGCTTCAATGATCGAAGGTGTAGTTAACGGTTATAAGAAGACTTTAAAGTTAATCGGTGTTGGTTACCGTGCACAAGCACAAGGCAACAAGATTACTTTAAACGTTGGTTACTCACACCCAGTTGTATTGACCGCACCAGAAGGTGTTTCTGTTAAGGCAACTTCAGCAACTGATGTAGAAGTTGAAGGTGTTTCAAAGCAAGATGTAGGTCAATTTGCAGCTGAAATCCGCGCCGTACGTCCACCAGAACCTTACAAGGGTAAGGGTATTCGTTATGTTGATGAATACGTACGTCGTAAGGAAGGTAAGACAGGTAAGTAATAAGTAGTTATTTTGAGGTGAAATTGTGATTTCTAAACCAGATAAAAACAAGTTACGCTTAAAGCGTCATAAACGTATTCGTGGTAAGATTTCTGGTACTGCTGAGCGCCCACGCTTAAGCATTTTTCGTTCAAATAAAAACATCTACGCTCAATTAATTGATGACGTAGCGGGTGTTACGCTTGCAAGCGCCTCAACTTTGGATGAAAACGTATCAGAAGATGCAACTAAGGTAGAACAAGCTGCTGCTGTAGGTAAGGCTATTGCTGAAGCTGCAAAGGCTAAGAACATTTCTACAGTTGTATTTGATAGAAGTGGTTACTTATACCACGGCCGTATTCAAGCATTAGCTGATGCTGCTCGTGAAAACGGATTAGATTTCTAGGAAAGGAGAATTAACACATGGCAAACCGTAATGATTCTCGTAATAATCGCAGAAACAAAGACGATATCGAAGATCAATTAGTCGCTGTCAACCGTATCACTAAGGTTGTTAAAGGTGGTCGCCGTATGAGATTTGCTGCTCTTGTTGTTGTTGGCGACAAGAAAGGCCGTGTAGGTTTTGGTACTGGTAAAGCTCAAGAAGTCCCAGAAGCAATCCGTAAGGCTGTAGAAGACGGTAAGAAGAAGATGATTAACGTACCTAAAGTTGGTACTACTATTCCTCATGAAGTTATTGGTCACTACGGTTCAGGTAACATTTTATTGAAGCCTGCTGAAGCTGGTTCCGGTGTTGCTGCTGGTGGTGCCGTACGTATCGTTATGGATATGGCTGGTATTTCAGACGTAACTTCAAAGTCACTTGGTTCTAATACTCCAATCAACGTTGTTCGTGCAACTATCGATGGTTTGAAGAAGCTTAGAACTAGCGAAGAAGTAAATAAACTTCGTCAACCTGAAAGAGCTTAGATTAGGGAGATCATAGATGACTGATTTAAAGATTACTTTAATTAGAAGTGCTGCTCACCGTCTACCTGAACAAAGAAAGATTGTTAAAGCTCTTGGCTTAGGTAGAGTAAATAGTACTGTTGTTCTTCCAGACAACGCTGCTACTCGCGGTGCATTATTGAAAATTGCTCACTTAATCTCTGTTGAAGAGATTAATAAATAAGATATCAAGGAGGTGCCAAATTAATGAAGCTTCATGAATTACATTCTGCTGAAGGCTCACGTCGCAATAGAAAACGTGTTGGTCGTGGTACTTCAAGTGGTTACGGTAAAACTTCTGGCCGTGGTCAAAAGGGTCAATTAGCTCGTCAAGGCGGTCATACACGTTTAGGTTTTGAAGGTGGTCAAATGCCATTATTCAGAACTATGCCAAAGCGTGGTTTTAAGAATATTAACCGTAAAGAATATGCAATTGTAAACTTAGATGACTTAAATAAGTTCAATGACGGTAGTGAAGTAACTGTTGAAACTCTTAAGGAAAACGGTTTGGTAAAGAAAGAATTATCAGGCGTTAAGTTACTTGGCAACGGTGAATTGAAAGTTAAATTAACTGTAAAGGTTAACAAAGTTTCCGCAGCTGCTAAGAAGGCAGTTGAAGCCGCTGGCGGAACTGTTGAGGTGATCTAATGTTTTCGACCTTGAAGAACGCCTTTAAAGATAAAGAAATTAGAAATAAAATTTATTTTACACTCTTTATTCTTTTAATATACCGGATTGGTGCTAATATTGCTGTTCCTGGTGTTAATGCAAAGGCGATCACGCAGGTTGCTCAAACTGGATTAGTTCCAATGCTAGATACTGTATCTGGTGGTGGACTAGATAACTATTCAATATTTTCCTTAGGTGTTTCTCCCTATATTACGGCCCAAATTGTAATTCAATTATTACAAATGGATATCGTACCTACATTAGTAGAATGGGGGAAACAAGGTGAAGTTGGGCGTCGTAAGACTAATCAAGTAACTAGATATTTGACATTAGTTGTTGCTTTTGTTCAAAGTATTGGTATTACATTAGGTTTTAACGCCTTGACTGAAATGGGGTTGGTAAAGAATCAAACTCCACAAACTTATATAGAAATTGCTATTATCATGACCGCCGGAACTATGTTATTAACATGGTTAGGTGATGAAATCACAGATAAGGGACTTGGAAATGGTGTATCAGTAATTATCTTTGCTGGTATTATTGCAAGATTACCTAGTGGATTATGGCAAATCTATAAAGAAGGAATTATTAATAATAGTGCCAGTGATCGTTGGCAAGGTATTTTGTTCTTCATCGCGGTTATAGTTGCAATCCTTATTGTAACCCAATTGGTTACATGGGTTGAACAAGCTGATCGTCGTATTCCTATTCAATACACAAGAAGAGCGACGATTAGTGGTTCTGAAAGTTTTCTACCATTAAAGGTTAATGTATCTGGAGTTATTCCAGTTATTTTTGCCAGTTCTTTTATTGTTACACCGGCAACAATTTTAATGGCCTTTCAAAGAACCCAAGGTGATCAGCAATGGTTTAAAGTAATGAACCAGATCTTTAGTTTACAAACTACACCTGGAGTTATTATCTACACCTTTTTAATTATTCTATTTACATTCTTCTACGCTTTTGTACAGGTTAACCCTGAGAAGCTAGCAGAAAACTTACAAAAACAAGGTGCTTATATTCCTAGCGTTTGGCCAGGTAAAGATACCCAGAATTATATTTCAAAAATGTTGATTAAATTATCAACTGTAGGTTCAGTATTTTTAGGCTTAGTTGCATTATTGCCTCAATTAGCTACTAACTTTTGGAATCTCCCAAGTTCCATTGGTTTAGGAGGAACAAGTCTTTTAATTGTTATTGGGGTTGTTCTTGAGTTATCTCGTCAAATTAACGGATTGTTAATGAAGAGAGAATATGTTGGATTCATCAGATAGGAACGGATAAATGATTAACTTAATTCTTTTAGGTTTACCGGGTGCTGGTAAAGGTACAGCATCAGAGAGAATCGTCGATAAATATCACTTAACTCATATTTCAACTGGAGATATGTTTAGGGAAGCAATGGCCAATAAGACTAAGGTTGGTCTTGAAGCTAAAAGTTACATTGATAAAGGTAACTTGGTACCAGATGAAGTTACTGCTAAGTTGGTTGAAGAACGTTTAAGCCAACCTGATATTAAAGAAGGTTTCATCTTAGACGGTTTCCCAAGAACTACTGTACAAGCAGAACTTCTTGATGGTATTACTAAACGCTTAAAGAAACCATTAACAAATGTTATTGCGCTTGAAGTTGATGAAGATACTTTGATTAAGCGTTTATCAGCTAGATACATGTGTAAAAATTGTGGTGCCACTTATAATAAACTTTCAAAGCAACCTAAAGTTGAAGGTACTTGTGATCGTTGTGGTGGTCATGAATTTTATCAACGTGAAGATGATAAGCCAGAAGTTGTTAAGAATCGTCTTGAAGTTAATGAAAAGATGAATGCACCTTTGAAAGACTTTTATCAAAAGAAAGGTTTGCTTACTGTAATTAATGGTGAACAAACTCCAGAAAAAGTCTTTGAAGATATTGATGCGGTATTGAGTAATAATCAATAGAATAAATTTGTATAATTTTTTATCCGTGTTATAATTTCAAAGTATGACTGTTTAATTGCGGAGGAACAACTTTGGCAAAAGATGATGTCATTGAAGTAGAGGGTAAGGTAGTAGATACCTTACCTAATGCTATGTTTAAAGTTGAATTAGAAAATGGGGCTACTATTTTAGCACATGTTTCAGGTAAAATCAGAATGCACTATATTCGCATTTTGCCTGGAGACCGTGTAACAGTAGAATTATCTCCATATGATTTAACTAAAGGTAGAATTACGTATCGGTTTATAAAGTAATATAACGGAGGGAAACATGAAGGTTAGACCATCTGTTAAACCAATGTGCGAACATTGTAAAGTTATTAAGAGACATGGCCGTGTAATGGTTATTTGCTCAGCAAATCCAAAGCACAAGCAACGTCAAGGTTAATAGTGTAGAAAAAGAGGAGGTGTAGTTTATGGCTCGTATTGCTGGTGTTGACTTACCAAGAGATAAAAGAATTGTTGTTGCTTTAACATACATTTATGGTATTGGTGATGCAACTGCTAAGAAGATTTGTGCTGATGCTGGTGTTTCTGAAGACGTTCGTTCAAAGGATTTAACTCCAGAAGATCAAGAAAAGCTTCGTACTGAAGTTGATAAGTATCGTGTTGAAGGTGACTTACGCCGTGAAGTAAGCATGAACATTAAGCGTTTAGTTGATATTGGTTCTTATCGTGGTATTCGTCACCGCCGTGGACTTCCAGTTCGTGGTCAAAATACCAAGAATAATGCTCGTACTCGTAAGGGTACTAAGAGAAACCGTTAATTTTATTTATAAGGAGGTTTATTGATGCCTGCAAAGAAAACAGCACGTAAGCGTCGTGTGAAGAAGCATGTTGAAAGCGGTGTGGCACACATTCACTCAACGTTTAATAATACTTTAGTCATGATTACTGACGTTCAAGGTAATGCAGTTGCTTGGTCTTCAGCTGGTGCATTGGGCTTTAAGGGTAGTCGTAAGTCTACTCCATTTGCAGCTCAAATGGCAGCAGAAGCAGCAGCTAAGAGTGCAATGGACCAAGGTATGAAACATGTAGAAGTTTCTGTAAAAGGTCCTGGTGCTGGTCGTGAATCTGCTATTAGATCACTTCAAGCAACTGGTCTTGAAATTACTGCAATTCGTGACGTTACGCCAGTTCCCCACAATGGTTCCAGACCACCAAAACGTCGTCGTGTTTAATATTGTCCTTGATATAGGACGTTACGTTTTGAAAGGGGCCCAGTAATGATTGAATTTGAAAAACCAAATATTACCGTTGTTGAACAAGAAGATTCTTACGGTAAGTTTGTTGTTGAACCACTTGAGCGAGGCTTTGGTACTACTTTAGGTAACTCTCTAAGAAGAGTCTTACTTACTTCTATTCCAGGTACTGGACTTGTTTATGTGCAAATTGATGGCGTTTTACACGAGTTCTCAACAGTTCCTGGCGTCAGAGAAGATGTAACCAAGATTATTCTTAATTTGAAGAAACTTGAATTAAAGTCTCTTTCAGATGAGAGAAAGGTTATTGAATTAGACGTTGAAGGTCCTGCCACAGTAACTGCTGATGATCTTAAAGTTGATGCAGACGTTCAAGTCTTAAATCCGGATCAATACATTTGTACCATTGCTGAAGGTGGACACTTGCACATGGAAATTGCCGTGCAAAATGGTAGAGGTTATGTTGCTGCAAGTGACAATAAGAGTGATGACATGCCAATTGGAGTAATTCCTGTTGATTCTCTATTCTCACCAATTAAAAAGGTTAACTACCAAGTTGAATCAACTCGTGTTGGTAAGAGAGACGATTTTGACAAGCTCACTTTTGAGATTTGGACTGACGGTTCAATCAAGCCTAATGACGCCCTTAGTTTTGCTGCTAAGATTTTAGTTGAACATTTCAAGGTATTTGAATCAGCTGATGCAGATACTAAATTCAGCGAAGTAATGGTGGAAAAGGAAGACGATAAGAAAGAAAAGAAACTCGAAATGACAATTGAAGAGCTTGATCTTTCTGTTCGTTCATATAACTGCCTGAAACGTGCCGGCATTAACACTCTTCAAGAGTTAACTGATAAGACAGAATCAGATATGATGCGTGTACGTAACTTGGGACGTAAATCATTGGAAGAAGTTAAGAATAAATTAACCGACTTAGGTCTTTCACTTCGTCAAGAAGACTAAAGTAGGTAAATAAAGGAGGCAAACCCATGGCATACCGTAAATTAGGTCGCGATAGTGCTCACAGAAAAGCAATGCTAAGAGAAATGACTACTCAATTAATCATGAACGAACGTATTGTTACTACTGAAACTCGTGCTAAAGAAGTTCGTAAGACTGCCGAAAAGATGATCACTTTAGGTAAGCGCGGCGATTTAGCTTCAAGAAGAAAGGCTGCAGCATTCGTACGTAACGAAGTTGCAGATGTTCATGAAGAAAAAGATGCAGTTGTTGTTAAGTCAGCATTGCAAAAGCTTTTCAGCGATGTAGCACCTCGTTACAAGGATCGCAATGGTGGTTACACCAGAATTTTGAAGTTAGCTGTTCCTCGTAAAGGTGATGCTGCTCCAATGGTTATTCTTGAATTAGTTTAATTCAGAATTACCACAACTTAATACGTATTAAGAATTATCCATGAAAGTGAGAAAAAGCGTAAAGATGATGGCGAAAGCTTAGTCTAGCTTAGATGATAGAAATCATCCCTCTTCATGGATGATTTTTTTTGCTCTTTTTTCTGTTACAATTACTAATAAGTAGTTTAGAGGGGAAGTGTCAGCATGCCTAAGGATGATGCTGTTGAGTTTCAACATGTCAAGTTTACTTATCCAGATACAAAAAAAGCTGTTTTAAAGGATGTTAATTTTACAGTAAAAAAAGGGTCATGGACGTCTTTAATTGGACATAATGGTAGCGGAAAATCAACAATTTCCAAGTTGATCAATGGTTTACTGTTACCAGATGAGAATTCTAATAGTAAAATTACGGTTTTAGGTACACCTGTGACAGCTGAAAATATCTGGAATATTAGAGAAAAAGTTGGAATAGTTTTTCAAAATCCAGATAATCAATTTGTTGGTGCTACTGTAGGGGATGACGTAGCTTTTGGCTTAGAAAATCGCGGCGTACCTAGAGAAGAAATGATAAAAACAGTAAGGAACGTTTTATCTGAAGTAGGCATGTTGGAATATATTGACTCTGAACCCGCTAATCTCTCTGGTGGACAAAAGCAAAGAATAGCTATTGCTGGAATACTAGCTGTCGAACCCAAAATTATTATTTTAGATGAATCTACTTCTATGCTTGATCCGAGTGGGAGAAAACAAGTTCTTAAAATAATTAGTGAGTTGATGCAGAAAAAGGATTTAACGGTTATTTCCATTACACATGATATCGATGAAGCCAGTATGGCAGATAGTGTGATTGTTTTAAATGATGGTGAAATAATTGATCAGGATTCACCAGAAAAGATTTTTAATAAAACTTCTATGCTTAAACAAATAGGGTTAGATATTCCATTTACTAATAAATTAATACTGGAATTAAATAAAAATGGGATTCGAGTGCCCCAGAATGTAAAAACGAAAGATGAGTTGAAGCAATATCTATGTCAATTAAATTTGAAAATGTAAATTATGTTTATTCTCCTGGAACAACAATGGAGAAAAAAGGGTTAGACAATGTTTCTTTTGAATTATTAGACAATAGTTTTATTGCATTAATCGGACATACAGGTAGTGGAAAATCGACTTTAATGCAGCATTTTAATGCATTGCTAAAACCAAGTTCAGGAACAATTGATATAGCGGGATATCATATTACGTCCCAAACTGGAAATAAGAACTTAAAAAAACTGCGTAAAGAAGTAGGATTAGTGTTTCAATTTCCAGAAAGTCAATTATTTGAAAACACTGTACTTGATGATGTGAAATTTGGTCCAAAAAACTTTGGAATGAGTGATAAAGAGGCCGAAGCTAAAGCAAAGAAATGGCTAGAGCAAGTGGGGGTGTCAACGGATGTGATTTCTAAGTCTCCATTTGAGCTTTCTGGGGGACAGATGAGACGCGTTGCAATTGCAGGTGTAATGGTCAATGAACCTCAAATACTCTGTCTGGATGAGCCTGGAGCGGGATTAGATCCACGAGCTCGAGAAGAAATGATGCAGATTTTTGTGAATTATCAAAAGGCCGGTCATACTGTTATTTTGGTTACTCATAATATGGATGATGTTGCTAAATATGCGGATGATGTTTTAGTAATGGAACACGGAAAATTAATTAAACATGATAAACCACAAAAAGTTTTTGAAAATGAGGAATGGTTAAAAAAGCATTATTTAGATGAACCTACTTCTAGTTTGTTTGCATCATCGTTAAAGGGCTTCAGATTTAAAGAAAATCCGTTGACAATCAAAGAATTAGTTGATGGAATTAAGGAAAATGTGCAGGGGGGAGTTTAATGAGTAAGATAATTATTGGACGATATATTCCAGGTGATTCTCTTGTTTATAAAATGGATCCCCGAGGTAAATTATTAATCACTATTTTGTTTATTTTGGCCATCTTTTTAGCCAATAATCCTATTACTTATGCAATTATTACCTTATTTTGCTTTTTAGCGATAATTGCTACAGGATTAAAAGCTCGAGTGTTTTTGAATGGTGTTAAACCTTTAATAGGCTTAATTTTCTTTACTTCCCTATTACAATTGTTTTTTATGACTGGTGGCAAAGTTTTTTGGCATTGGTGGATATTTAGTATTTCAAGCTATGGTATCGTAAATGCGATATATATTTTTGTCCGTTTCACGTTAATCATTTTGATTTCCACAGTAATGACGGTGACGACTATGCCTCTGGAGATAGCAGATGCAATGGAATGGTTACTTAAGCCTTTAAAAGTGGTGAAAGTTCCTGTAGATAAAATTGCACTCGTCATTTCGATTGCTTTACGTTTTGTTCCGACTTTATTTGATGAGACATTAAAAATCATGAATGCTCAAAGATCACGTGGAGCGGATTTTAATGATGGTGGCTTAATAAAAAGAGCTAAAGCAATCGCACCGATTCTTATCCCATTATTCATTCACTCACTTGAGACAGCGATTGATCTCTCTACTGCGATGGAATCACGTGGATATCGTGGGAGTGAAGGAAGAACCAAATATCGAGTTTTAAATTGGTCAAAATATGATTTGATTTCTTTGGCATATTTTGTTTTGTTGGTAGGACTATTGTTAATTTTTAGGACACATTAATTATGGCAACTAGATATAAGATGACAATGGCATATGATGGTCATTTATTTCATGGCTTTCAGCTGCAGCCAGATCAACGTACAGTTCAGGGAACCGTTGAAGATGCATTAAAGAAAATGACTAAGGGAAAACGCATTATTGTTCAAGGCTCTGGTAGAACAGATGCTGGAGTTCATGCTGTTGGACAGGTAATTCATTTTGATTATCCTGGTAAAACTATTCCAGCTAATCGAATGATCTTGGCGTTAAATTCAATGATGCCAACTGATATTATTTTTAATGATTGTGAAATAGTTAATGAAAATTTTCATGCTAGATATTCTATTCAAGGTAAATGGTATCGCTATCGTGTAAGTTTGGATCATTTTGTTAATCCATTTAAACGGTTTTATACAGGACATTTTCCATATGTGCTAGACGTAGAAAAAATGCAAGAAGCTGCGCAAGACTTGTTAGGCAAACATGATTTTACTAGTTTTGCGGCAAGCGGTGGGCAAATAGAAGATAAAGTTAGAACAATTTATTATGTAAACATTGTTAAGGACGAAAAAGAGAATGAAATAATATTCGATTTTATTGGTTCTGGTTTTTTATACAATATGGTTCGAATTATGGTTGCTGCATTGCTTGAAATCGGCAATGGACGGCGTCCAATTCATGATTTAAAGCGTGTAATTGCCGCTAAAGATAGGCAGGAAGTACGACAAACGGCTCAAGCAAGTGGTCTTTATCTTTATCATGTTTTTTATGATGAAATACCACAAAAATATAGATTAGACCAGCATTTATAATTGACTTTTTAGCAAAAAGGACGTACTCTAGTATAGTATGTTTGTCCACGATAGGCCCCGGAAACTTATTGTTTTCAAACTGCAAATAAACGGAGGAATTTAAATTGCGTACTACACCATTAGCAAAATCTAGTGAAATCGAACGTAAGTGGTACATTGTTGATGCAACTGACGTATCTTTAGGTCGTCTTTCTGCAGCTGTAGCCACTATTTTGAGAGGTAAGAACAAGCCTCAATACACACCTAATGTTGATACCGGTGATAACGTTATTGTTATCAACGCTTCAAAGATTAAGTTGACTGGTAAAAAGGCTTCAGACAAGTTCTACTACCACCACTCAGAATGGCGTGGTGGCTTGAAGGCTGTTTCATACGGCGAGTTGCTTGCTAATAACCCAGTTAAGATGGTTGAAATCTCAGTTAAGGGTATGCTTCCAAAGAACACTCTTGGTCATCATGAATTCATGAAGATGCATGTTTATGCTGGCGAAGACCACAAGCACGAAGCACAAAAGCCTGAAAAGTTAGATATCAACAAGTTAATTTAATTAGGAGGTTAAATAATGGCACAACAAGCTGCATACACAGGTACTGGTCGCCGCAAGGATTCAGTTGCGCGTGTTCGTTTAGTACCAGGTAACGGTAAGATCACTGTTAACGGTAAAGATGTTGATCAATACATTCCATACCCTAACTTGGTTAAAGATTTAAAGCAACCTTTAACATTAACTGAAACTGAAGGTCAATACGACGTTCACGTTAATGTTAACGGTGGTGGTTTCTCTGGCCAAGCTGGAGCTATCCGTCACGGTATTGCACGTGCTCTTCTTGAAGTTGACCCAGACTTCCGTGGTCCACTTAAGAAGGCAGGTTTCTTAACTCGTGACCCAAGAATGAAGGAAAGAAAGAAGCCAGGTTTGAAGAAAGCCCGTAAAGCTTCACAATTCTCAAAGCGTTAATATTTCATACTGGTTTTGTTGTTATATCAACGTTTATTAAAAACTGCATGGTAACTTATGGTAACAATCATAGGTTAGCTAAAAGTTTCAAAGCGTCAGCGTCCTGCTGATGCTTTTTTTCTGGCATTAATTCTAGATAATATTTTTCAGTAGTTAAAATACTATCATGACCTAGGCGTTTAGAAACATAGGTTAAAGGTAAGTTATTAGCAAATAAAAAAGAAGCGTGGGTATCTCGCAGACCATGGAATGTGGTAGGTGAGATGCCTATTTTGTTTAGCAATCTTTTTAATTTGTCGGAAAGTTTGAATGAATACCAATCAAAGATATACCCATTCTCTTTTACAGGGATGTTTTTAACTAAATCCCAAACCTCTTTATTAACTGATACACTGCGTCTTGAGCCTTTAGTTTTAAGGTGAGTGTCATCACTAGTTGGGCTAATTGATCTTCTAACATTGACGCAATAGTATTGCCCATCAAAGTATAGATCATCTGGCTTTAAGCCAAGAATTTCACCACGACGCAAACCAGTAGAGATTTCAAGTAACACTAACAAGTTAAATTCATTGTTAGTATGTTGAAGCAGATAATGCTTTAATGAAGTTAAATCAGTAATTGATAATGCTTTATTTTTCTTTTTCTGTTCTTGACCATGAGCTTTAAGTAGACTTGCAAAATCATTAGTTAAATAGCCTTTAGCATAAGCATAACGCAAAGAAGTCCGAATCTTCTTAAGCAATTCAACTACTGTTTTTTGAGAGTGCGTTTCACCATATTTATCTAATACGGTTTGCATTTGCACATCATCAAGATTACCAAGTTTTGCAGTAGGGAACAGCTTATTAACTACTTTAATAGCTTGTTTGTAATTATTAAAAGTGGTCGGTCTAACATCATTTACTTTAACAGTATTGACCCATAAAAAGAAAAAATCTTTGAAGAGTGAGTTTCTTTCAGCAATTTGTTTACCACTTGCTTTATCTAATTCTAAACGTAAAGCCCAAATTTTAGCTTCTTCTTCGCTGTTAAATGTTTTTGTTAGTAAATCACGCTTTCCGTGTTGAGTAACTGATACCATGGCTCTAAATGAATTGCCACGCTTTTGAATAAATGACATTGATTGTCTTCCTTTCGTAATAAAAAAGGCCGACAGCCAATCTGTTTAAATTTACTTTAACAGGACTGCCGACCTTCTTCAATTAAATTTTAGAGAAGCCTCTCTCATGAGTTTCAATGAATTGATCAATACTTTCTTTGGTGTATCGTTCAACATGATCACTCAGGTAGAAACGCTTAAAATCAGGATTTGCTCTAAATGCTTTATCAAAGCTTTTTTCGGCAATTCCAACATATGCGCTGGCTTCTTTTCTAGTTAAGAGTTTTGCCATCTTGATTAATCCTTTCGATTAAAAAGATTATTGTAATATTCAGTCTTAAAGTCTTTTTGTACGCCATTAATTACTCTGTATTTTTCAGCTATAAAGTTGGGTTTCATATTTGAATTAATTTTATTTTGTTCAAATATTTCACTTTTTTTGGCCGTTTTTTCTATCGGTTTTTTAATGCCACGTGAAGCTCTGTAGATGCGCAGACCCTTTGGATACATGTGAAGTCTTAGACCTTTTTTTATTTTTGAACTATGTTGCTTTTTTTCTTCTTCAGTGGACGGAAGTTTTACGTCGCTAACATAAGCCATTACGTAAGCAGCTACATTATCAGATTCTTTAAGGCGTTTAACATTAACAAATCCTTTTTTCCAATACTTATCGGCAAGATCATTATTAGAGATAAATAATTTTTTGCCAGTAGTATCTTTTAGCAGAACATGAAAATGCCAAGCTCCTCTTAATTGTGGTTCAATGACTGCAATATATTCGATATGCTTATAGTCTTTACTTAATCGTTGCATGAATACCTTAAAGTAGGTATAAGCTTTAGCGCTGTCTGTTAGGTTCTCTTTAAAAGTTAAGGTGATCCACAGTTCATTAACTCCACCGAAGAAGTTATTAGCAATTAGTCTACGTAGTTTTCTCATGGTACTCTGCACACTTTTGTAATTGTCGGACCTGTTTTTAGCATCAGTTTTCATCTTTTTGATTTCACCTGTAGCTAGTTCAACATATCTGTGGCCTTTAATTACTCTAGTTTTTTGCTTTCTTTTGCCAATAGAATTCGTCAATTCGAGAGTATCGCCATATCGATAACTTTTCACAACTGAATCATTGTTAATAGGTTTATCAGACTGCATTTTTACTTCTTTTGTTTGACGTTAATCAAGTTAAAGGCACACGGTAAACCGTGTGCCGCCATCCTAGTCAGGATACTGACTGGCTGGCACTTTTGAGCATTCCAATAGCTTATCATCACTTTGTGACTTAAGAACATCTTTGAAGATCTTTTCAAAATTCAAGTCACTTAAATCTGGAGAAGTAAAAGGTTGAATTACATTACCATTAGAATTGCCTTCCATCCATAGCAACCCTTCACCTTGAGAAAGTTTAACTTGAGGAATGTCATATTCATAGCCAAAAGTAGCCTTAAGACTTTGTTCAGGTTCTTGCCCCATAGCAACAACAAGTCCCATTTGTTCACGCATGGCGGTTGAAAATTGAGATCCAGTTGAAGCACGTGCTTGTTGCATTACATAAATTGCCATGAAAGAGTATTGCCGACCTAAAAGATTAATTTGAGTTAGTAAAGCATCTAGCTTTTTCTTTTCAGCTGTATTGAGCTGAGCAGTAAAAGCAGCATACTCTTCAAAGATAAGGACATACGCAGGCATACCAAGATCTTGGGCAGTAATTGCAAAGCTTCTATGTTTTTCAACCCAGTGAATTCTCTGTCTTAGTAGATCAACAAATCTTTCGAGAAAAGCAAATACATCTTGTTTATCATTTCCAACTACTCGGCTTCTCATTTCAGGTATATGACGTAAACGGTAAGCGTCACTTTCCTTAGGATCAACTATAAAAAGCTGTGTTCCAGCTGAAGCCATCTGCATGATTATTGAGAAAATTAGCCAAGACTTACCGCTATTTCGTGGGCCAGTCAACAATGCATTAGGATGCTTTATATAATCCCAGTTAAGTTTTTTAGCAAGGCGGACTAGTGGTTCATGAGTATGAATGAGTCTAAGCCCATTAAGTTGGTTTTGTTGAAAATCATCAATGATATCAAAAATCATCCAATTATTTTTAACATGATGACTGATCACCATCTTGTTAAAGCCTAAGGAATTTAAGTAACTTTCAACTTCACGACTAGCCTGATCAAGTTTCGTATAAAGTCCAGGCAGAATAGCAATCATAAAGCAATTTTCGTGATAAATTACATCAGGGTAGACAATGTGTTCAGTGTCTTTATCACTTTGGACAAAAAGATCGTTGCCATAAAGCCAAGGATACAAGTTCTTTCTTTTAAGCACCTCATATTGCTTAGGCTCTTTTCCCTTAGCCCATCTATAAAGATAGATTAATCCGCAAATGCTACCGACTACAACACCAATCTTAAAGATCATAAGACCTAAGTTGTGAGCAAGATCAGTAAAAATCTTTGTAGGATCTGCATCACCAATAATAGTGATGGTAAGCCCACCAATAATAAATAAGACTGATAGTAATGAAAGTACTAAAAGTGGAGAGTAAGTTCTCACTGTAGTTGGCTTTCTATGAGTTGTACCATTTTGCATGAATTATTCTCCTTGCTTTTTTGGGAAAATGATTCTATCTGCCGTTAAAGAATAATGAACTGTTGCAAAGGTAGAATCTTGTTGACTAGTTGCGTACACAGACGTAACTCGTAAGTTTTCAAACTGGATGCCAGTTACGAACTGGTTGATTACTGGAGTGTCGCCAGTAATGTGAACCGTCAGATTCTTACCCCCATTTGGGTTAACGACTGCTTCGCCGTTCTTCTTAGCAGGGTAGTTGTTGCGATCCTGTAAGATGATGGCAGTAGCGGTTGCTTGACCATTAACGTTAAGAGTTGTTTTTATTAAGGCAACTTCGCAACTTCTTAAGAAGTTTTGAATGCCGTTGTTGGCGATTACTACACCGTTTAAGTCGTTCATTAAAGAACCTCCGTTTGTTTAATAAAGCAGTTAAAACTGCTCTTGTAATAATTTTTTGAGCGAAAAAAGGAAGATATTAACAAAAGTTAAAATCTTCCTCTTCAGTAATTATTCAATTTTATAATAACAGTTTATTCACCAGATTTAACCGTGCGGAATTAGGGGCAAACTAACCCCACTAAAGAATAAACAAAACCTTTTAACTAGTGCATGATTTAGCTCTAGCTTTTTACTTAAATAAACAATTAACCATTATCTAATATTCAAGAAGATATTAGATAATAATTTCCTTTAAAAAATAATGTAACCTTTAAGTAGCCTAACTAAGAAGCTACTTGATTCTTTAAAATAATCAATAATCTTTAAAAATATACCTTAAATTACTTATATACAAGTTGAGCCTTTGCCCTTCTCAACTTGTAATTTTATTTAAGCATGGTTTAAAAATTGTGTCAAATAAAATCACAAAAAGAGAATTAATTTTATTGCACAATACTTATTAGTAACATTGGTTTACTTCTTCTTACTCTTTCTTACTTCTTTATTCAATTTTTCATAAAATAAAAATAATTTTCGAATAATTTCGCTTTCTGAAAGAGAAGAAGATAAACCGTAAATTTTAGCTACTATGTCATCATTTTTTTGATGTGCTTTAATTAATTCAATAGGCATAGATTTTGGATTATATAAGTCAGCTAGGGATGCATCATTATATAGATCACGAGCATTTAAAATATTTTTCGCAGAATCTATTAGTTGTTCTTTTTCTTTGTTGCTGAATTGTTTCCATGGGAAGTTAGTATATACAGCGGGAGAATAACTGTATCTAGTTTCCAATCTACCAGCTACAGTTCTTACCCAAGTCATGTGAAGTTCGGAAATAAGAACACTAAAAATCCAAAGTTGATCACTTGGAATTAAGTAAAGTTTATTACTTGCAATGACATTTTTAGATAAGAAAGCAATAGGAATATACTTTCTATTTTCAGATGAAACTTCAGGCACTGCAATATAGTCTGTTTCAGGTTGCCTAATCTGCGTAAACAAATAAGGAGTAACTTCAGCATTATTTCTAACAGCGTCTGTAGAACTATTTTTTCTAGCTTCAATGACTGTATTTAGTCTATCAAGTATAAACTTATTTTTTGAAAATCTAGCAGGGCTAATATCTTTTAACCATAAGCAGTAGCGCTTTTTTCCTTTAATCAGTTCGTTAGAACCAAGATATAAATCAACTAGATCACTATCATTTGGGTATTTTGATAAAAATTTATCCTTTTCTTTAGGGGTCAATATAAGTCCGCCACCATCTGTTGGCTGGCTGCCTTTATGCATTTCGGGCATGTTAAAAGGAGGCTTAGATTTTCTTGATTGAATATAGATGTTGTCAAAATCAGTGAGATAACCATTAAGATAAGAAACTACTTTTTTATTTGCTACTTCATCCTCAAACAGTAAAACATCTCCAGAATAGTTTGTACAAGTGAAGCCAATAATTACACAATGAACATGAGCTTTCATTGTAGCTTCACTATTCCAAACAAAGCTCCTATAAGCAAAAGTAATCGTTACATTTTTATCTTCAAATAAGTGTTTCCAGAGAATACCAACTTGTTCACCTTGAGTGATTGAATTTGTAGATACAAATGCGGTTTTTATGTTTGTTCCCTGCATCATGTTGGCTGCCTTTTCATACCATGCAGAAACATAGTCTAGCTTTCCATGTTTAGGTAATTTACCAAAAACAAGATCCATATCTTCAGTTTGTTCTTTCTTTAATGCTTTATCTTTGGCTGGTAAACTACTTAATCCCTTAAATGGCGGATTTCCCATAATATAGGTTAATTTATATGAAGGGATAACTTTATTCCAGTCTAAACGTAAAGCATTACCTTTATGTATATTCTCGTATGTATCTAAAGGTAAAAAGTTAGTAACACTACCATTTTGTAAACCAGTAGCATTTATTGTTTCTTCATACATTTGAGCTTCTGCAATCCATAAAGCTGTTTTGGCAACTGAAACTGCAAAGTCGTTAATTTCAATGCCATACATTTGTTGGATAGTAATTTGAATTAAATCTTTACTATCAAATGTAAATTCTCCTTGAATGTTTCCGTTTTTATCTTCTCGCTGAATAATAATGGCTTCGTTTTCAAGTTTTCGTAAAGAGAGATAAGTTTCAGTTAAGAAATTTCCTGAACCACATGCTGGGTCGAAGAAATTAAGCTGTGAAAGTTTGGTTTGAAAGTTTTTAGCTCTTGTTTTGCGCTCGCCAAGTTTCTTTTCTTCTTTAATAGACTGTAGTTCTTTTTTTAAATCATCTAAAAACAATGGATCGATTACACGGTGAATATTTTGAACTGATGTATAGTGCATCCCTTCTTCACGTCTGGTTTCCGGATTTAATGTGCTTTCAAAAACAGCACCAAATATTGTAGGAGAGATGTTCTTCCAGTTAAATCCTTGACTAGCTTTATTTAAAAGTAATTCTTTTAACTTTTGAGTAAATGGTGGAATTTCAACTTCATCTTTAAAAAGTCCACCGTTAACATATGGAAAAACCTGAAGATCACTTTCTAAAAATTTAGGTCTGTTTTCTTCGGGTGTATCCAAGGTCTGAAATAAACGTGATAAAGCACCATTCATTTGAACTAGAGTAAATGAATTGAGATAATTAGAAAATTGATTTTTTTTACCAAATAAGCCCGCATCTTCAGCATAGAGGCAGAAAACCAATCTCACACAAAGTTGATTAATATTTTGATAATCTTGTTCAGTAACATCATTACCATATTGTTTTAATATCTCATCATAGATTTTTGCTACTAAATCCCCAGCTTTAATTGATAGATCAGTTTTTTCTTCGATGTTTTTAGTCTCTTTATCAATGAGAAAATCTAATTTATAAATTTCAGTAGGTAATTCATTTAATGGGATAATTACCGGCTGCTTTTGAGGATGATTCATATCGTGTATTTCAAAAGTTTGAAAATTGCATGCTATTATCCATCTAGCATTTTCATTATGTGCGAGATTCTGATTATATCTTAATCCTTGTTCAAATGGTGTTAGTTTTGCGCCATCTGATTGAGTTTCTTTTTTCGATAAAGAGATATTTTGTCCCTTTTGTTCTATTAAAACCTTAGTATTAGGGATATAGACATCAATATATTTCTGACATGATTTATTATCTTCTCCAATGATGGTAACTGGTTTTTCAAAGTCTAAATAATTAGTGGCATTTTTAACGCCAAAAACTAGAGTTAATAAATCAATCCAGAATTTTGAAGTATATTGTTTTTCATTTCCCTTATTTAGCCATTTTTTGACAAAAACTTTGGCATTTTTTTGTTCATCAATTAATTTCATGTTGCAAACCTACCTTTATATAACATTTTACTGAAAACTAGTATAATTAGGAAGTCAATAAAGTTATACCAATATTAGAAAGGAATTTTTCATGAGTCGTGTAATAAGCCAAATAGAAATTGCAGGTAATTATGCTCAATGGGTAAATGTACAAAATTTACCGTCATTAAGTTATACTTGTTGGAACTGTAATACAGTAGTTTCATCAGATCAAGGATATAGATTGGCAATACCTAGTGCTCTTTATAATGACACTCCTGATTACTTAAAAGCAGGAATTTATATATGTCACCGATGTGGTTATCCAACTTTTTTACTTAATGGAATTCAAGTGCCGGGAATTCCTTATGGGAAATCCTTTGAACATGTTCCAGAAGTTGTAAATAATATTTACAATGAAGCCAGAAATTGTTATCAAGCAGATGCTTTCACAGCAGTTATGTTATTATGCAGAAAAATATTAATGCATATTGGTGTTGAACAAGGTGCAGAAGAGAATAAAACTTTTCAATATTATATTGAATATTTAGAAGATCATAATTTAATAACTGCTACAAGCACAAGCTGGGTAGATAAAATAAGACAAATGGGTAATAGGGCAACTCATGACTTAACACAAAGTACTGAAAAAGAAGCGAAAATCATATTAAACTTTACAGCAATGCTTTTAACTACAACTTATGAGTATCCAGCCATGGGAGAAGAACTAGATCAATAAAAAAGAATCTAGCTTTAACTAGATTCTAAGCAGATTGACCATCAGCGTTGGTAACAAATGGTAACTAAACTTTGATTTTTGATACTTTTTAATACTCTTTATTGTCTTTTAAAACATTTTTCTAATTAGGAATGCTGTAATAATAGGCTTTCAAGAGTATTAAAATGTAATAAAACGTCTTAAAAATAGGGTTATGTTTCTCAAAGCGTTAATCTTTGGATTTACGTTTATACAAAAAGCATCCCAATCAGGGATGCTTTTTTGGTGCAATAAAAAACTAAGAACATTTTAGCTCTTAGTTTTCCACAAATTATAAACTATCTTGAATATTATCAGCTAAGTAGTCGTAAAGCATACCATGCTTCAATTGCTTAGTATCAACACCAAGTGCTTCTGCAATAGCGTAAGCAAATGCCCAAGCAGTAGCTGGACCACGGCTAGTCAAAACTTTGTGTTCTTTGTCAGTGACAGTAATTCTTTCACTGAAATGAGCGCTTGGATCATACTTAGCACATTCTTCTTCAATACCTGGATAGCAAGTGAACTCAGCATCTTTTAATACACCATAGCGAGCTAATGCACGAGGAGCAGCACACATTGCAGCATCCCACTTTCCAGCTTCATGACGCTTAACCATTAAATCGCGTAACTTTTCATCATCACGTAAGTTAGCTGAACCAGTCATTCCACCTGGAAAAGCAACTAAATCGTAGTCAAGCAAACTGTTGTCCACAACTTTGTCACAAGTTAACTTAATGTGGTGATCACCATCTACGTCTTTACTGTGCAAGCCGACCATATCACATTCAACATTTAGACGGCGTAATACATCGACTACACTTAAACCTTCAACTTCTTCACAACCATCTGCAAAGATAACAGCAACTTTTGTCATCAAAATCATCCTTTCTAAGTGACATATATTTATTATAACTATTAATCAAGGTCTAGATAAAAATCAAGGTCTGCTAATTTGCTTAAATGTAGGGTAGGACGAGGTGAGATAGGAATTTTATCCTTTTTTGGTGCAAGCCATAAAGATTTTAGATTTGCGTTTTCTGCGCCTTGAATTTCTTCATCTAGATTTGTGCCAATCACGAGAGTACTGTCAGGATCAATCTCAGGATGATCCTTCAATATTTTGAAAAAGATATTTTTACTAGGCAGCTTATCTTTAAAATCGTCTGCAAAATAAGCAAAGTTAAAAGAACTGAGTAATTCAGTTGGCGCAAGACGTGGCTCAATTTGAGCTTTGGTTTCTTTAGCAAGTAAAATTAGACGAAGAGAACCAGTAATTTCATCTAAAAAATCTGTAGCGCCTTTAACTAAGCGAGTTTGTTTTTGCATTTTTTGTGCAAAAACAGCTCGTGTTTCAGCTAAATCTTCTTTTAGGTATGTGGACAAAGCTAGATCGATTTGTTCATCTGTGGATAAAAGCTTAAATTGCTTTTGCAAACTAGTATATTTAATCCGCTCAGCTGGTCCCCAATCTATGCCGTAATGTTTTAAAGTTTGGCGAAGAGCATTTTTTTCAGCTAGTTTTTCATTTAAAAGACTGCCCTCAGGAATAAAAATTAAAGTATTGAATGTAGACATTTGATAACTTCCTTTATGTTAGTAACTACTAGAATTATAATGGATTGGATGATGTAAAGAAAGGGAATAGAAAATGACGATTTGGACGATAATCTTTTTATTGTTAGGTGGAGTAGCTGGCGGCTTACTTTCTTCTATTGCATCAATGGCATCACTTGCCTCGTATCCGGTGCTTTTAGCTGTGGGTATTCCGCCGGTTTTTGCCAATGTAACAAACGATGCCGCATTAATTTGGACTAGTATAGGTTCAACTGTCTCCTCTACGAAAGAGTTAAAGGGACATTGGAAACAGGTCTGGTTTTACACTATTTTTACTGTAGTCGGTTCAATTATTGGCTGCATGCTTTTACTTTCATTTCCATCCAGTGTCTTTGAAAAAGCAGTACCATTTTTCATAGCATTTTCTGGAATTATGATCATTGTTTCAGGCAAACATCATAGTTTGAATACCAAAAAGCAGCCGATGTGGTTAAAGGTGATCTATTTCATTGCGCTTTTAATAATGGGAGCCTACACTGGCTATTTCGGTGCAGCCGGTGGTGTAATAGTACTCGTGCTTTTGACCTACATTACTAATGAAAAATTCATCGTGATTAACGCAATCAAAAATGTGATTTGTGGTTTTGCTAATTTAGTGGCTCTTATTATTTTTATGTTTACTTCGCATATCTATTGGCTGCAGGCAATACCATTAGCCATAGGGATGTTTGCTGGTGGCTATATTGGACCTGCAATTTTAAGGCGAGTGCCAGAGAAGCCAGTTCGAATTTTCATTGCTACACTTGCATTTGTTCAAGCATCATATTTCTTTTATACAGCATATATTCGTTAAGTTTGATACAATGTTTATTAATGTAAAGGGAGGGTTAATATGTCAACAGAAGTTTATTTAGTTCGTCATGGTGAAACCATGTTTAACCAATTGAATAAGGTGCAAGGCTGGTGTGATTCACCACTGACTGTTAAGGGAATTAACGATTTAAAAGTGACTGCTAATGCTTTGAGTCAAGTTCACTTTGATAATATGTATTCATCTGATTTAAAAAGAGCAATTGATACTGTTCATTTAATGAAAGATGCTAACTTGGTCTCAGATATTGGTAAAATTAAAAAGTTGCCTGAATTTCGTGAAGTATTCTTCGGAACTTTTGAAGGTGATGATATTAACCAAACCTGGGATCAAGTAGCAATGGCAGCAGGTATAGGGCATGAAGATAATGTTGCTAAGATTATCAACCAAGTAGGTTTGCGTGAATTTCGTGAAGCTACTAAGAGAGCTGATCCAAGACACTTAGCCGAAGATAAAGATGAGTTAGATAAACGTATGGTTCGTGCCATCGATGTGTTAAAAGATGTGACTAAAAATGAACAAAGAGTTTTATTAGTAACTCATGGTGATTTTATCAAGACTTTATCTATTAAATATTGGAATAAGAGCGATGGTAAGCACGATATCATTTTCCCAGATAATGGAAGTGTCACTCGTGGAATTTTGCACGATAATGGTAAATTTGAAATTGTAGATTACAATGTCAATGCCGAAAAACTGTAAAAATAAGTCCTACTGCATAAGTAGGGCTTTTTTGGTACACTGATAACGGAAGGAAAATATTTATGAATAAAGATCATACAACAAAGCGTTATGTATTTGTTACATTGCTTAATGTGATAATTACTATTGCGGAATTTTTAGGTGGTATTTTATCAGGTTCACTGGCATTGCTTTCAGATGCTGTGCATAACTTAAGCGATGTGGGGGCCATTATTTTATCTTTTGTAGCTCACTTAATTAGTAGAAGAAGTCGCAATCAACGAAAGACTTTTGGCTATGATCGAGCCGAAATCTTGGCTGCGTTTACTAATGGAGTTGTGCTAATAGTTATCAGTGTTGTATTATTCGTCGAAGCTATTCAAAGATTTGGGCAACCGGAACATATTCATGGTGGAATTATGTTAGTTGTATCAATTATCGGACTAGTCGCCAATATTATTTCTATGTTAGCGATGCATCATGATGCTAAAGGAAACTTAAATGTCCGTTCAACATTTATCCACATGCTTAGTGATGCGCTATCTAGTGTGACTGTTGTAATTGGTGCGATTTTTATTTACTTTTGGAATGTAACTTGGCTTGACCCTGTTTTGACAATTCTAGTTTCAGTCTTTGTTTTACATGAGGCTTATGAGATCACGATGAAGGCTGCTAATGTATTGATGGAATCAAATCCTGATATTGATTTAAATTCGGTTAATGACATTGTGCTTTCTTTTCCAGAAGTAAAGAATATTCACCATGTCCATGTATGGCGCTATAGTGATGACTTTATTATGATGGATGCCCATATTAATGTTGATCGCAATCTTCATGCAGATGAGCTTGAGAATCTTTATCAAGATATTGGTAAAAAACTTAAAGCCAAATTGGGTATTAACCATGTGACGTTACAAGCGGAATGCGAACGTGGACGCAATGATAAAATGATCGTTCCAGGCCGTGGGACTAATGAGGATTAGGTGAAAAGATGTTCTCAGTTAATATTTTTACAGCGATAATTGTTTTAATCATGGGAATCTATGACATGTCTTATGCCTTTAATAGACGCAAGCAGCCCAATAATAAGGGCGGCATTAAGGCGTTTATGATTTTGGGGATAATTTTTACAATTGCTGGTATAGTTATAATTGTTAGATGTTTACTTAAATAAAGGATCGATAAAATGGCGAAATTAGTATTGGTTCGACATGGTGAAAGTGTTGCTAACGCTGCAAATGTTTATACGGGCTGGAATGATGTGCCATTAACTAAGAAGGGCGAGCAACAAGCTAAAAAAGCAGGTGAATTGATTAATACTATTTCTGATTTTGCACCAACGCATATTCATACTTCTGTCTTATCTCGTGCCATTGTGACAGCCAATATTGTAGCTGAAACATGCGATTTTTTGTGGCTACCTATGACTAAGACGTGGCGCTTAAATGAACGGCATTATGGCGCCTTGAGAGGCCTCAACAAGGATATCTCACGCAAAGTCTTTGGTGTAGAACAGGTTTTATTATGGCGGCGCAGTTTTGATTCCATTCCGCCCAAGCAGGGATCGCCAATTATTGATCGTCGCTATAAGTTGTGTGATCAACATTTAATGCCGCGTGCAGAGAGTTTGCATCAAACGCAAAAGAGATTGATGCCATATTATTATGATCACATTGCCTCAAGATTGCTTAATGGAGAAGATCAATTAATAGTAGCTCATGGTTCAAGCCTGCGAGCTTTAATCAAAAAACTAGAAAATATTAACAATCACGATATTGTAAACTTGGAAGTGCCTAACGCAGAACCAATTGTTTATACTATGGATGATCAGTTAAATATTGTTAAAAAAGAAATACTTCGGGGGTAAAATGCAGCTTGCTGCATTTTTTTAGTGCTCTTAATAATGATTTTCGCGTATCTATGGTAAAATCTATAATGATTTCTAGTATATTTAGTTTGGAGTATTAGGCATGCGTAAATTATTTTTATTACGAGGTGCACCTGGCTCCGGTAAATCTTCTTTTATTGCACGCCATCACTTAACGCCTTATGCGATTAGTCGAGATCAAATAAGGTTATTATTGGCGGATTTGACAGTTTATTATCAAGAGGATGCGGATGTATTACACCAAGTTATTCCGCGGCACGTAACAGTGCGTACTGAGCAAATGGTGGATCACCTTGTAGAACACAAGATGGAACATGGGGAAACCGTAATTGTCGATGGAACGCATATTGTTCCAAGTGCAATTGAACATTTTAAGTCATGGGTGGATAAGTATCATTATGAATGTTTTGTGGTTGATTTGATGCAACACAATACATTAGAGAATTTGCTTAAACGTAACCAGACAAGAATGCATTATGACTGGGTAAAACCAGAAGTAGTTAAGCAAATGTATCGTTCATATGAAGCCCATCCTGAAGTACCATATTGGGCACACAAGATTGTCCCTAATCAGATGGATCACGCTTTGTCCCAAAGAGAAAGTAATTTAGATAGTTATGCACATGTGATTGCAGTTCCAGATCAAGTGGAAGAAGAAGATTTTCCACATGTGCATATCTCTAATTTCTATTTTTCATTTAATGAAAAGTTTACTGAAAAATATGGTACATATCGCAATGTAGTTTCAATTGCTAAGACCGAAGATGAAGCTGTAAAACAATTTAAGTTACCATACTTTGTATTCAAGTTTCATCACAAGCATTTCTTGATTTCTGCTTACCCAATCAGAAATGAAATGCTTGACCCAATTAGAAAAGTGAAGGGTGTATGGACATATTCAACTGGACTGTACAACGTTGCTGATTTTATTAAAGAATTTCCAGAAAATTCTAAGCAGCACGTTCATCAGTTTAACTTAAGCAAGTTAGACCCAACACGTTTGTTACATATTTGGTAAAAACAAAAAAACACAGTTGGTAAGATTTGAAGTGAGACCTAAAAGTGAGACACTTTTAGGTCTTTTACTATGTCTAAATTTAATAAAGAACAAAAAATAGAAATTTATCGT
>NZ_JAEHNT010000077.1:0-239 GCF_016742815.1 Lactobacillus sp. A27 | reverse complement strand
TAGCGTTGGCAATAGCGAGGCTATCAATTTCTTTAACGCGTAAAAAGCTATAAGTATCGCGGATATTCTTAGGCTTAGCCAATAATTCATTATTGATGACTACTGTTTCTGCCAGTTGGACTTCATAGCTATTAAGAGCAGAAAAGGCAAAAGATATTGTTTGATATTGTCTAACAGCTAAGTAGTGCTTAGCATGATAATTGCTTCGATTGCGTCCTACATAAGAGTTGTAGACAAAG
>NZ_JAEHNT010000076.1:0-324 GCF_016742815.1 Lactobacillus sp. A27 | reverse complement strand
TTGATATTGTCTAACAGCTAAGTAGTGCTTAGCATGATAATTGCTTCGATTGCGTCCTACATAAGAGTTGTAGACAAAGCGCTGCGCATCATAGTTTAGCTTGATGATTTTCTTTTGCTTAGAACTAGGATAAAAGCGTAGTTTGATACCAAAATGATAGGCTAAACTGCTCATTCTCTTCATGGTTTCACCTCCTCATAGATTAGATATTTATATTTTACAGGATAGGCGAACATATGTCTCTATTTTTTTAATAAAAAAGCTGACTGCTAGGTCAGCTTGGTCCTATCCATCCCCGCATTAAAATACGGGGATTTTCGGGCG
>NZ_JAEHNT010000075.1:0-1285 GCF_016742815.1 Lactobacillus sp. A27 | reverse complement strand
CGAAAAGAAATTCACGATTGACATGAGTTTGGAAGATGAACTAGAAGTTGTGATGAATGACGTAGTAAAAAGATAAAGGGGAATACTAGTTTGATTATTGATACGCAGAAATTACAAAAAGCAGTTATCGAGAATAAGAAAAATCATGGATTTAATACTACCGATGTAAAATTTGAGTTACTTTTACTGTATGGTGAAGTCAATGAATTATTTCAAGCTTGGTTAAAAGACGATCATGACAACATAAATGAAGAATTAGCTGATGTTGCTATTTTTCTTTTAGGGATTTCTGAAATGCTAGGCAGCGACTTAGGTGAAGATGTTGTTAAGAAGATGAAAATCAATGCCAAAAGAAAATATATAGATGGTAAAAAGATAGAAGGATAATAAAATGACACAAGTCGAATTAACACGTTTTCGTATCAAAAAAGGCAAAGAAGCGAAAGCTCAAGAATGGATGGATTTTTTGAATAGCCATCATGAAGATACCGTAGCCACGATGTCCGGTGAAAAGATGTATGTCGAAACTGTTTTTAAAGATGAAAATGAGGATGGTTATACATACTTTTATTGGTATTCAGTACAGGGCGAAAATGGTAGTGCGGTCGAAGAGTCAGAGAGTTATATCGACAAAAAGCACCTTGAATATTGGGATGAATGTATTGATCCTGACTATAAGCCAGTTGATTTAGTTTTGGAACAAAGCTTAATTGCACCAAGCGTGATGAAAATTATCAAAAATGATAAATAACATCTCCAGAAAATAAACAGAATGCTCAGAACACGCACTTGCCGTATAATGTAAGTCTTTGATATGATGAAACGTGGATAGAATTTTTAAAAACATAACGGAGGTTTTTCTACGTAAAGTCAAGCATAATAAGAAGTTTGGCTTCATTTTTTGTTTAAATTTCAACTTAAACATCTTTTAGTGTCGATTTATTTTTTTAGTTAGACACGACAAATAAGCCCAGATCCATATCTGATTTTTGGGCTTAGCGTTATAATGTACTTGATCAATTAATTACGGCTAAAGTCTTTTTGATTATGTGTGGCTACGTTGTAATCATATGGTTGATCATTGATAATCAGAGCATAAATGGTTCTGATTAGTTTATGAATTGAAGCAATAGCTATCTTTTTGAACCCTTTGGTTTGAGAGGATAGCTTTTTGCTTTCATAATAATCTGCTATATGACACGGATTTGTCTTAGCTGCATTATCAATTTGTCCAATAGCTCGATAAAGCAACTTACGTGCGACTGCATTGCCATGTTTAGTAATA
>NZ_JAEHNT010000074.1:0-275 GCF_016742815.1 Lactobacillus sp. A27 | reverse complement strand
TTAGATACGGACTTGACTTACCAGCAATAATCTTTTGGCTATTGCCGATAGAGGTCGTCTAATTACCAAAGCCTTTTGAGTCCGTGAGTTGCTAGCGGACTGCAGTCCCGAATAAGGCTGCTTCTTTTATTTTAGGATTCTGCCACTTGCCTAATCCTTTTTCTAGAATATTCACTGCCGCATTCCAATCGCGAATATGGTGCGTTCGACAGATTGGACAAGTCCATTCCCGATCCTTAAGGGTTAATTTCTTATAACCGTTTTGGCCCATAATA
>NZ_JAEHNT010000073.1:0-1938 GCF_016742815.1 Lactobacillus sp. A27 | reverse complement strand
TGCTTTAACTTTGCAAGTCTTTTTTTCAAAAACTTTTTTAAAGCTCTCGAGCTCTTCGTCATCTCTCAAGACGACTTTATTAATATATAATACTTAACTTGGTTTTGCAAGTATTTTTTTATTAATTAAATCTGTCCTTCAAAAGACGACTTAATTAATATACCTTAGTCAACAGATTTAAACAAGTACAAATTTTAAATGATTATTGTCTTAAATCATGTTAAAGTTGATACATCAACACTTAGAGGAGGTTTTAAAAATTAAAAAAGTTGATCTCGCAATTATAGGTGCCGGTCCTGTTGGATTATTTGCAGCTCATTTTGCTCACTTGCATGGCTTGTCTAATTTAATCTTCGATTCATTATCTGAGGTTGGTGGTCAGCCCCAAATGCTTTATCCATTTAAACAAATTAGTGACATCCCTGCTTATAATACAATCAGTGGAACAGCCTTAATCCAAAATTTAAAATCAGGTTTACCAAAGGAAACCGAAATTATTACTAATCATAAAGTTAATGATGTTAAAAAAAGCGACGACGGTTTCATCTTAGATGATATGGTATTAGCCAAAAGCATTATTATTGCTACAGGTGCAGGAGCATTCAAACCTAAAGAATTACCATTGAAGATGAATGAAGATATTCAAAAAAGAGTCCACTACTTCATTAAAGACCCTAAAGATTTTGCCAACCAAAAGATAGGCGTCTTCGGTGGAGGCGATTCTGCTCTTGATTTAGCAATTGAATTGGCAAATTATACAAATGTCAAAATTATCCATCGTCGTAATGAATTCCGCGGTCTTGAATCCAACGTTAAAAAGCTTCGTTCTTTAGCAAACGTCGAAATTTTAACTCCCTATCTTCCAAAGGACATCCAATTAGTTAATAATCAATTGGATATAACTCTTAAAGGTATGGGTGATGTTCAACCACGCCATGAGCAGTTTGATCAAATTATTGTCGCTTATGGTTTCAAAGCTAATAATCGTTTTGTGAAAAAATGGGGAATTGAGCTCAACGGAACTAATATTGCTGTTGATCCAACGATGAAAACCAACATTGATGGAATCTATGCTGCTGGAGACGTAGTAAGCTATCCTGGACGGGTTCCTCTAATTGCTTTAGGTTTTGGAGAAGCTCAAATCGCTATTACTTCTATTATGCGTGATCTATTTCCAGAAAAAACTTTAACCATTCACTCAACTAGCATTTAGGAGAAAGAAATGACTTTAATCGATTTTATCTTACATATTGATGACCACTTGGTCACAATTGTTAACCAATTTGGTGGTTGGTCTTACTTGATCTTGTTCGCCATCATTTTTATTGAAACTGGTGTAGTTATTTTCCCATTCTTGCCAGGTGATTCACTTATCTTTGCCGCTAGTGCGATGGCCGCTAACCCAAAATATGGTTTAAATATTTGGCTAATATATTTAATCGTTGCCTTAGCTGCCATACTAGGTGACACCGCCAATTATGAAATTGGAGCATGGTCTACTAGAGCAGGTGAAAAACACAGTTGGTTCAATAAATTAATCAATCAAAATAATCGACTAGCTGCAGAAAAGTTCTTTGAACGCCATGGTCCAATTACAATTGTGATCGGAAGATTTATTCCATTTATCCGGACATTTGTCCCCTTTATTTCTGGCGGTAGCAAAATGCATTACGGTAAATTTATTGCTTATAATATTATCGGTGGTTTACTTTGGACAGGATTATTTACTGTTATCGGATTCTTCTTTGGTAACATCCCTGTAGTAAAAGATCATTTCTCAATGATTGTAATTGCCATCATCCTGGTTTCAGTTGTTCCAATTGCCATCGTAGCTTTGAAGAAAAAAATCTCACTCAAAAGTGTCTGGGAAAAAACTAAATCCTAGGCCATAAAAAGAACGATCAAAATTCTCAAATTTGAGGTTTTGATCGTTTTTTT
>NZ_JAEHNT010000007.1:0-4033 GCF_016742815.1 Lactobacillus sp. A27 | reverse complement strand
ATGATTCTTTAACAGATTTCTGCTTCTTAGTTCCTCGGCAACTACTAAATCGTGGTTTTTGATTAGTGCAGTTGAGAGTACTTGTAAAAAGTTTGCACGCTGCCTGCGAATCTTATCATGCAGTTTAGCTACTATCAAGCTTCTTCTCTAATCTATTGGCAATTGTTATCAATAAATATCTTTAATCTTTTCAAATCAGTTAATGAAAAATGACTTCTAACTTTTGTTATTTTTAAGTCATTAATATTGGCAATCAAGTATTCTTTTGTATCAATATATGAAGGTTTATCAAAATTATATTTTTCCCAATCAAAAATTGGATAATAGTACTTTCTTATATTTTCACTTTTCTCGGTGTACTTCGACGTAATCTTTAGTAGCCAAACTTTTGCATCGGTTAATTTTATTATTAAAACTAGTCTGCTTTTACCACCTGTTTTAATAATATATGCTACAAAAACATCCACAATATCGTTAGTCCTCATTCAGCCAATCCTCGATATCTTTCGTTGATTTAGCCTCTTTATGAGGTGATTTTGAAATGGTTTGTACCAAATCTCTTGTTGCTTTTTGTTCTGGCGTTTCTTTCAATTCAAAAGGAATACCTCCTGTTGCAACTACTTTCTTTAAAAAAACATTTATAGCAGTAGTAGTATTGAGTCCAATATCTTTAAATATATCTTCAGCTTGTAAAGCTAAATTTGAATCTACGTTTGCTTGTATTTTTTTGTAAGATGCCATTGAAATCACAGCCTTTTCATGTCTATTATACCATCTATTTGGATCTGTTGTAATCATATATACTACTGAGGTATCTTAAAGACTGTAGGAAGTAGTTAAATGATCCAATTTTTAGTAAGAATCAAATATTTCTGATAAAATATTATTAATCAATTTTAATTAAGGGAGAGAAAAATATGAGCTTAGACTATAAGAAATTAGCCGCTGCTAAGAAAGATGATATTTTACGCGATTTAGGCGAATTAATTGCCATTGATTCTTCTGAAGATTTAGATAATACTTCTACAGAATACCCTGTTGGTCCTGGCCCAGTTAAGGCAATGAAGAAGTTTTTATCATTTGCCGAAAGAGATGGCTTTCATATTAAGAACGTTGATAACTATGCTGGTCGCGTTGACTATGGTGATGGTGAAGAACGTCTTGGCATCATAGGTCACATGGATGTAGTTCCTGCAGGTGATGGTTGGAATACCGACCCATTCAAGATGCTGATTAAGGATGGAAAAATCATCGGTCGTGGTTCCGCAGATGATAAAGGTCCTGCCCTTGCCGCATACTACGGCATGCTTTTACTAAAAGAAGCTGGCTTTACTCCTAAGAAAAAGATCGACTTCATCGTTGGTACTAATGAGGAAACTAACTGGGTTGGTATTGATTACTACTTAAAGCACGAACCTACTCCAGATCAAGTATTCTCTCCTGATGCAGAGTACCCAATCATTAACGGTGAGCAAGGAATTTATACTTTGATACTTAACTTTAAAGATGATGATCAAACGGGCAATGCAAAACTTGAGAAGTTTACTGCCGGTATTGCTGAAAATGTTACTCCACAAAAAGCTTACGCTATTATTAGTGGCAGTGATTTAGCAAATATTAAGAAACAATTCACTAAGTTTTTAGTTGACAATGACTTAGAAGGTAAGTTCGAAATTAATGGCGATCAGGCTAAGATCGAACTTACTGGTCAAGGTGCTCATGCTTCTGCTCCTCAAGTTGGTCGCAATGCTGCCACTTTCTTAGGTAAGTTCCTCAATCAATTCGATTTCGCTGGACGCGACAAGAATTATCTTAACTTCTTAGCTGATGTTGAACATGAAGACTTTAAGGGTGAAAAGCTTGGCGTTGCTCATCATGATGATTTAATGGGTGATCTTTCAAGTGCACCAAGTATCTTTGAATATCAGGCTGATGGTGATGCTATCTTAAAGGATAATATCCGTTACCCACAGGGTACTGATCCAGACAAGATGGTTCAGCAAGTTGAAGAAAAATTTGGTGATATCCTAACTGCTTCATTCAACTCATTTGAAGAACCACACTACGTACCAGGTGATGATCCATTAGTTAAGACCTTACTCAAGGTTTATGAACATCAAACTGGTAAACCAGGCCACGAAGTTGTTATCGGTGGTGGTACTTATGGTCGTCTATTCAAGCATGGTGTAGCCTTCGGTGCTCAACCAGAAGATGCACCAATGGTTATGCACCAAGCTAACGAATACATGAAAGTTGATGACTTGATTGATTCAATTGCCATTTACGCCGAAGCAATTTATGAATTAACAAAAGAAGCTTAAAAACAAAAAGATGATCTTTTTCTCACAGGAAAATGACCATCTTTTTTGTTCTTTTATTCTATTGCTTTAGCTCATTACCAATTCGTTTACATAAGTTAAATTAGTCAACTTGCTATTATCTTGTAATGGGAAAATCTTGTCTGGGTTCAAAACAGAGTTTGGATCAAAGACCTTTTTAATCTTTCTTAATAAGTTAGTATAGTCTTCACCATAGTACCATTCGAGCCAATCTTTTCTAGCATAACCAATACCATGTTCACCAGACATGTTACCATCAAGGGCTTTAGCAGTCTTGTAAAGTTCTGTAATTACCTTATCGCTCTTTTCTTTGTATTCCTCATCACTCATATTGTCTGAACAGAGATAGATGTGCAAATTACCGTCACCGGCATGACCAAAGTTAGGAATTCTCATACCTATTTCTTTTTTCAAGCTCATCTACTCGATCCAAAACATCAGGAATGTGATTGATTGGTACACAAATATCTACCTCATCCATCTTAGGCGTTGATTTTTGAATAGCTAACAACAAATCTTCACGACACTTCCAAATGGTCTTTGCTTCTTCTGAGTTAGCATCAAGCACAATTGGTGGAGCTGACTTAAATTGCTTGGTAGTGGCATCAGCTTGCAATTCTCCATCGGTGAAGGCGTCAAAACGAAGTAAAATAAAGCCATCTCCTGTATCAACTGGGAATTTTTCATTATAGTATTTCTCCCAGAGATCGATAACTTTCCTACCCATAAATTCTACTGTAGTAGGTACTACGCCTGAAGCCAAAATTGCTGGTACTGACTTGATCGCATCATTTAATGTTGGAAATGGAATTAAAGCGTTAATTGATTTTCTTGGTGTTGGATAAAGCCACATCGTTACTTCGGTAACTACACCTAAAGTACCTTCTGATCCAATGATTAAATCTTTGAGTGAGTAACCTGATGAAGATTTAACAGCTTTAGCACCAAACTTGTATAATTTACCATCAGTCAAAACTACTTTCAATTGACGAATGTGTTCACGAGTTACGCCATATCTGACAGACTTTAAGCCACCAGCATCGGTGTCAACGTTACCACCAATTGAAGCCCAGTGCATCGCTGATGTTGGCATGTATGAAAATGGTTTATTTGCTAAGAACTTTTTCAATATCAATCAACCGCATCCCTGCCTGTACAGTCATAGTTAATGATGTTTGATCATATTCTAGCAACTTATTCATTTTAATCATGTCTAGTGAAATACCACCTTCAACTGTTAAGTTGGCTCCCATCAAGCCAGTTGAATTGCCTCTTGGCACGATCGGAATATTGTGATCACTAGCATATTTAACGACTTTTTATACTTCTTCATTAGTAACCGGTTGAATGACCAAGTCTGGCATAGCACGAACGGTCTTGAATTGATCGTGATCCCAGTGCGTAGTTGGATTAGTGATAAGGCGCGCAGGATCAGCAATATAAGAACTTAAAGCTTTCAAATCTTCTTGATTGATCTTATGATACTCCATTATTTTTGCTCTCCTTTTATATACTCTGTTGTTATGTTTAATTAAGTAACTATCGTTATTATAGTTGCTGATGAGTGCACTTACTTTTTACTTAAATAAAAAACTGAATGGTATCCCATCCTGAACTGAGACCTAAAAATTAGACAGTTTAAAATACAGGATTAATAGAGGCTTGATTCCGATATTCTTTCGGAGTTAAGCCTT
>NZ_JAEHNT010000072.1:0-37746 GCF_016742815.1 Lactobacillus sp. A27 | reverse complement strand
CCTTAGAATCTTACTTTGACTAAATAAAGAATAAAAAATCGATCTATGAGAAAGATCTATTTACACAAAAGATTTGACAGTTTCGTAATTTTATGACTTATCGTCATAAATATAACACTATTTTAGACCAATTTTTAAGATAACGTTACAATTTCATAAAAAACTGAACACCGTCAACCTACGCCCGACTAAAGTCGGGCGCTTTTAACAAGACTCCATAACTCACTAGAAAAGCGAGTTTGTCTAGTTTTGTATAGAGAGCATGTCCTAACCTCGATAAAGTTTTCTCCACATATGTGGAGGTGATCCCCACATCTCCAAAGGTGAAGCCCGCATGGGTGACGTTTTCTCCACGTATGTGGAGGTGATCCTAATCCATCTCATACATCTGCACTTGTGGCTTCGTTTTCTCCACGTATGTGGAGGTGATCCTGGAAAGCCGCACCATTCATCAATGATGTCTTGGTTTTCTCCACGTATGTGGAGGTGATCCTCATATGTACCTGCATGGCTATCATTTTGCCACGGTTTTCTCCACGTATGTGGAGGTGATCCTCGACTTATTTTGTCATGGGAAAAGGTAGCACAGTTTTCTCCACGTATGTGGAGGTGATCCTAATTTAAGTCGTTTAAAGTCCAAACTTCTCTAGTTTTCTCCACGTATGTGGAGGTGATCCTTACAATAACTTTGGTACACGATTTGAAACTTTATTTTCTTCACAAAAGTGGAGCTAAATTGACGCAGTGAAAGAAAAATCACAAGCAAAAGTCCTATAATCGGAGCTTTTTTCTTTTCCATTAAACTTCCTATTAAAAGATTACCCTTGAAACTGGTAAAATAGATAAGTAAGTATAGAGAACAATTTTTATAAAAGGGGAATAAAATGGCAGATAAAAAATTACTTCTAATCGATGGTAACTCTGTAGCTTTCAGAGCCTTTTACGCTCTTTATCGTCAACTAGAATCTTTCAAGAGTCCGGACGGCCTGCACACTAATGCCATTTATGCTTTTAAGAATATGCTCGATGTCCTTTTAAAAGACGTTGATCCAACCCACGTATTGGTAGCTTTTGATGCAGGAAAAGTCACTTTTAGAACAAAAATGTACGGCGAATACAAAGGTGGACGTGCGAAAACTCCAGAAGAGTTGCTCGAACAAATGCCTTATATTCAAGAAATGCTGCATGACTTGGGCATTAAAACTTATGAATTAAAGAATTACGAAGCAGACGACATCATTGGTACTTTTACTGCGAAGGGTGAAAAGGCCGGGTTCACAACCACGATCGTAACTGGTGACCGCGACTTGACCCAACTTGCGTCCGACAAGACGACTGTCGAAGTAACTAAATCTGGTGTTTCTCAACTTGAAGCTTATACACCAGAACATATGAAGGAAGTTAATGGGGTAACTCCAACCGAATTCATCGACATGAAGGCCTTAATGGGTGATAACTCTGATAACTACCCAGGTGTCGAAGGTATTGGTCCTAAGACAGCGTCTAATTTAATTCAAGAATATGGTTCAGTAGAAAATCTTTACGATCATATTGATGAAATGAAGAAATCTAAGCGTAAGGAACGTTTAATTCGTGATAAAGACAAGGCCTTTTTAGCTAAAAAACTTGCTACTATTGACCGTGATTCACCAGTTACCATTGATATTGATGACGTAAAACGCGAGCCAGTTGATTATGAGAAACTGCGTCAGTTCTATGAAAAGATGAATTTCCGTAAGTTCTTGGCAGAACTTAATGCGTCAGGTGCTGGTCAAGGTAGTGCAGATGTTGAAAAAGTTGAATACACCGTTTTAAATGATGACAATGTCAAAGATGTCAAAGCTACTGAAAAAGACACTGTTGAATTTTATCTAGAAATGCTCGGTGCTAACTATCACCTAGCTCCTTTTGTTGGCTTCAGTTTGAAGCTCAATGACAAGATCTACGTTTCAAGAGACGTGGAATTGCTTGAAGAAGATAATATCAAGCACATCTTAGATGACGAAAAGATTAAGAAGAATGTCTTTGATCTAAAGAGAACAATGGTTGCTGCACATCGTTTGGGCATTCACACTCACGGTCTTGATTACGACATGCTTTTGGCATCCTACTTGATCAATAATGAAAATAACTCCAACGATCTTGGTGAAATCGCTCATCTTTATGGTGATTACTCCGTTAAGACTGACCTTGAAGTTTATGGCAAAGGTAAGAGTGAACATGTTCCCGATAATGACGATGAATTGTTCAACCACTTAGCTTCCAAGGTCAACGCTATCGAATCACTCAAGAAGCCACTGCTTGAAAAACTCAAGGATCACGAACAAGATGCCTTGTTTGATACGATCGAAATCCCAACCGCGCGCGTTTTAGCCAGAATGGAAATGAACGGGATGAAGGTTGAAGCCAGCACTTTGCTTCAGTTGCAAAATGAATTTGCCATTAAGTTGAAAGAGCTTGAAGACAAGATTTACAGTCAAGCTGGTGAAAAGTTCAATTTGAATTCACCTAAGCAATTAGGTCACATTTTGTTTGAAAAGCTTGGTTTACCACCAATCAAGAAGACCAAGACTGGTTACTCAACTTCAGTTGAAGTGCTTGATCAATTGAAGACACAAAGTCCAATCGTTAGTGAAATTTTGGATTACCGTCAAATTGCCAAGATTCAATCTACCTATGTAAAGGGGCTGCTTGACGTTATCCAACCAGATGGTCGTGTACATACACGTTACTTGCAAACTTTGACTGCAACTGGTCGACTTTCCAGTGTGGATCCTAACTTGCAGAACATCCCTACCCGTACCGAAGAGGGTAAGCAAATCAGAAAAGCTTTCGTGCCAAGTGAACCAGACGGCTACATTTTCTCTTGCGACTACTCACAAGTTGAACTTCGTGTTTTAGCTCACGTTTCGGGCGATCAAAACATGCAAGAAGCCTTCAAGACCGGTTATGATATTCACTCACATACCGCGATGAAAATTTTCCACTTGGATTCACCAGATCAAGTAACGCCACTGATGCGTCGTCACGCTAAGGCTGTTAACTTCGGTATCGTTTATGGTATTTCCGATTACGGTTTGTCCAAGAACTTAGGCATTTCTAGAAAACGTGCTCAAGAATTTATCGACAACTACTTCGAACAATATCCTCAAATCAAGGATTACATGAATAAAGCAGTACAAGAAGCGCGTGACAAAGGCTATGCCGAAACAATCATGCACCGTCGCAGATACTTGCCAGATATTCATGCTAAGAAATACACCGTTCGTGCCTTTGCTGAAAGAACTGCTATTAATTCACCAATTCAAGGTTCAGCTGCCGATATTATTAAAATTGCAATGATTAACATGCAAAAGAAGTTAGATGAACTACATTTGAAGACTAAAATGGTAGTGCAGGTACACGATGAATTGATTTTTGATGTACCAAAAGATGAGCTAGAAACAATTAAAAAGATTGTGCCTGAAGTAATGCAATCAGCTGTTAAGTTGGACGTGCCACTAATTGCTGATTCTGGCTGGGGACACAATTGGTATGATGCAAAGTAGGTGATAAAATGCCTGAAATGCCTGAAGTTGAAACAGTTCGAAGAACGCTGCTTCCTTTAGTTAAGGGAAAAACTATTAAAAAAGTGATTTTGTGGTATCCAAAAATTGTGGCGACTGATCATGAAAAATTTTTATCTGAATTGCCTGGTAAAAAGATTATCGATATTGATCGCTACGCCAAGTATTTGCTTATTCGCTTGAGTGATAATTTAACGATTGTTTCTCATTTGCGAATGGAAGGAAAGTATCATTTAACTGCGTCTGATGCGCCTAAGGATAAACACGATCACGTTGAGTTTGTTTTTACTGATGGAACAGCATTGCGGTATAATGATGTGCGCAAATTTGGGCGGATGCAGCTAATTTTAACTGGCACCGAAAGACAAACTACAGGGATTGGTAAGCTTGGAGTAGAACCAAATAGTTCTAAATTTACTTCAGAATATTTAATCAATGGCTTAAAGCGTAAGAAGAAAAATATCAAAAACACTTTGCTTGATCAATCAGTAGTAGCTGGTCTAGGTAATATTTATGTTGATGAGGTTCTTTGGCGAACCAAGATTCATCCTTTAAGTCAGGCCAATAAAATTCCTGTGGAAAAAGTATCTGAATTACATGATCAGATTAATAAAATTATTGCCGAAGCAATTAAGCTGCAAGGTACTACAGTTCATTCCTTTTTGAATGCGAATGGACAAGTTGGTGGCTTTCAAAGTAAATTGCAAGTTTACGGTCATGTAGGTGAGCCCTGCCCAGTTTGTGGTACTAAATTTGAAAAAATTAAGGTTAATGGTCGGGGAACCACTTTTTGTCCTCATTGTCAGGTGATTTATAAATGAGTTATGTCTTAGCATTAACAGGTGGAATTGCCACCGGTAAAAGTACTGCTGATGATTTTTTTAAAAAGAAAAACATTCCGATTATTGACTGTGATCAAATTGCCCACGAACTGATGAAACCCGGCAATGCATCTTGGCAAGCGATTAAAGATCATTTTGGGGTAGAATATTTAAATTCAGACCAAACAATAAATCGTAAAAAATTAGGGCAATTAGTTTTTAGTAATAAAAGAGCCTTGTCTGAATTAAATCAGTTGACGCATCCGTTAATTTTCGATAAAACAGTAGCAAAGATAAAAGAATATCAGAATTTTGCTCTTGTTATTTTAGATGCACCAGTGTATTTTGAAGCGGGATTGGATAAAAAACATGTAGCTAATGGAGTTTTAGTGATTACCCTTCCTGAGCAATTACAGATTGAACGTTTAAAAAAGCGTAATAATCTATCTGACGAGGAAGCAAGAATGCGGATTAATAGTCAGATGCCATTAGCTGAAAAAGAAAAAATGGCCGATTTTGTAGTGGCAAATACTGGTACAATAAAAGAATTAGAAAATAAACTAGAACAGATATTAATTAAGATCAAAGAAGAGGGATAGCTATGGAATGTCCAAATTGTCATCAAAATGCCTCCCGCGTTATTGATTCACGTCCTAGTGATGAAAACCGTGCAATCAGACGACGCAGAGAGTGTGAAAATTGTGGTTTTCGTTTTACAACTTTTGAAAGAGTAGAAACAGCTCCGTTACTTGTAATTAAAAATGACGGTACGCGTGAACCATTTAATCGCAAGAAAATCTTGCATGGTGTAATGGCTGCAGGACAGAAACGACCAATTAGCAGTGAGCAATTTGAGCAATTGGTTGATCATGTTGAAAATAAAGTAAGAAAGCAAGGCATTAGTGAAATTTCATCTAAGAAGATTGGTCAATACGTTATGGATGAATTGGCTGATCTTGATGATGTGGCTTACATTCGTTTTGCATCTATTTATCGTGAATTTAAAGATATGTCTAGCTTTATGAAGACTATGGAAGACATGATGGCTAAGAAAGGTAAGGGCAATTAGTCATGTTTGAGACGTCTGATCCCAAACATCTTTATTATGTAGCCAATCGTGTGAAGCTTTTTCCCGAAGATGAAAAAGTTTTAATCAAATTATATCAACCGTTAGTAGGTGCAGTAGCAGTAGCGCTATATCAGACTTTGATTCAAAATTATGATCCGTATGGCATAATTTCCGACTCGAAGGGGATATATTCATTGCAAGAGCAATTGGATTGCAGCTTGAAACAATTATTTGATTCATTGCATAAATTAGAGGCTGTGGGATTAGTCCAAACACTTTTGTCTAATAATGTATTCAATAATGTTTTAGTTTTTAAATTGCTGCAAGTTCCAGCTGCAGACAAATTTTTTGCGACGCCACTTTTAGCTAGTTTATTAAAAGAAAAGGTTGGTGTATCAACCTTTCATGATTTAAGTCATGCTTTTGCTCAAGAAGCAAAATTAAGGGAAAAACCTATAAAAAATGCTAAAGACGTGTCAGCAAACTTTTTTGATGTTTTTCGTTTACCTGGGGATGAAGCAATCACTCCGTCTAGTGATGTGGTTCAAGCCGCACAAGAAAATAAGATTCATGAAGTTGAAACTGCCAAGGTGAATGATCACGATAGTATTGATTGGGATTTTATCAAGCAGGAGTATAATCGCTATCAAATTCCAGCTAGTGAAATTGACCTTAATAAAGATCAAATTCGTGGTTTAATCCAAACGTATGGCTTATCAGAAAAAGAATTTGTAGATGAAAGCTTGCCATGTCTTCATGGCTCATATAGCTTAAATATGCATGACATTAGCAATACTTTAGCGGAAAATTATAAGAGGGCTAATACTAGAGAAAATGTACAAAAGCAGTTAAATGAAGGGCAAAAAAAGGCATTAGCTGTGATTAAAGATATGGATGACCATGATAAAAAGCTGTTAAAAGCAGCTAATGAGAGTTCACCCGCTGAATTTTTGTATAAAATAAAAACGCAAAAAGGCGGTATAACTAGTGCCAATGAGAAGCAGATTATTAATAATTTGCACACCCAGTATGGGTTGCCTGAAGACTTAATCAACATTTTGACCTATACATGTCTTACTTATGACACAGTAGTTAGTTCTAATTTGGCTTATAAGATTGCCAATGACTGGCTGCAACATGGCGTGGCTACAGCCGTACAGGCTTTGCAATATGTGAAAAAGCGGCGCAATAGCTTTGGTAAGAAAAAATCTGTTCGAACTTATCAAAAGCGAGTCGAAAAAGGCACTGATTGGAGTAAGAAAAAGGCTGATAGGGATGCTGGCATTTCTACCGAGCAATTGAAGAATTTATTTAAAGATTTAAATAATAAATAGGATTCAAAGATAATTGGAAGTAGGTGAAAAAATGGAGCCAATTGGCAATGTAATTAAAAAGATTGTAAAAGAGCGTAATCTGGGTGATGAACAATCTTTGATAGAACAAGCCTTGCGTGATCCTGATGTGCAGTCATTTATTCATGCAAATGCAGATAAAATTGATCAAAAGATGATTCGAAATAGTATATCTAACTTGTATGAGTATTATTCTCAAAAGCATACTGCGAGTAAGGTGATGGCAGGGTATGCTCCCCAATTATTTTTGAATGGTAAAGTAATTGATATTCGGTATGTGCCAACTAAGGCAAAATTAGCTCAAGATCGCAAGCAAGCTGCCGAGCGAAGATTACAACTAATCGATGTTCCGACTCGTCTTCATGATGTGAGTTTGAGTGAAATTGATGTAAATGATGATCGTAAACAAGTTTTAACTTTGATCTACGACTTTTTAAGAAAATATAAGCAAAATCCGCATATTCGGGGACTATATTTGTCAGGTGATTTTGGTGTTGGTAAGACATATATTTTAGCGGGATTAGCTAATTATGTGGTCACGAACATGAATAAAAATGTTGTGTTCTTGCATGTGCCAACTTTTATAGCCGGATTAGCAAGTCATTTTGACGACAATAGTTTGCAAAGTGAAATTCGCCGTTTGTCTGAATGTGATTTATTGATTTTAGATGATATTGGTGCTGAGAGTCTTAGTCAATGGTCACGAGATGACGTATTGGGTGTAATTTTACAAGCTCGGATGGATAATGTTTTACCAACATTTTTCTCATCTAATCTTGACATGGAAGCATTAGAATCTCATTTTGAAGAAACACGTAATGCGACTGATCCAGTAAAGGCTAGGAGACTTATGCAGCGAGTACGTTTTTTAGCTAAAGAAGTTGTGGTTTCTGGACCCGATCGAAGAAATTCTTTGCATTAATTTTAAAAAAGGTCTTGCATCTAAAAGTTTCGTGCGTATAATGAGAGTTAATTAAGCGAGACATGATAGCTTTCGATTCAGAGAGAAGAACCTTGTTCTGGAAGTTCTTCATTAGAAAGTTACCCCAATCGCTTATTCTCAAAGTTATTAATATTAGGTTGGATGCCTTTATCAATCCGTAAAGAGGTTAGATTACGCTAACCTGAATTTTGGGTGGAACCACGCTAATTAACGTCCCAGTGCATTCTCGCACTGGGACTTTTTTTATTATATTTTTTCTGGAGGAAAATATGAGTTTTTCAATCACTTTGCCTGATGGCTCAAAGAAAGATTTTGAAGAAAGTTTAACTATTGCTGACTTAGCTCACAACATTGCAACTTCACTTGGTAAAGCTGCTGTTGCTGGTAAGGTTAATGGTGAAATTAAGCCACTTGACTTCAAGCTTGATAGTGATAGCGAAGTTGCTATTATTACTGATAAAGATGAAGAGGGCTTAGACGTTTTACGTGCTACTGCTGCTTTTGTATTTGAAGCTGTAGCTAAGCGTGAATATCCTGAACTTCGTTTAGGTGAACATGTTGCCGATGAAGGTGGTTTCTACGTTGACACCGATAAAGATGACCAAATTAAAGTTGGTGAATTACCAAAGCTTGAAAAAGCTATGCAAAAGGTAATTAAGAACGGTGAAAAGATTGAACATGTTCAAATTGCTAAATCAGAACTTGAAGACCTTTACAAGAATGATAAGTTCAAGAGCGAACTTCTTGCTAAGGTTGAAGGCGATACTGTTGATGCTTACAAGCTTGGCGATTTTGTTGACTTTGGTTTTGATGCTTTACTTCCAAACACTGGCAAGATTAAGCAATTTAAGTTATTGTCAGTAGCTGGTGCTTACTGGTTAGGTAAGTCATCAAACCCAATGCTTCAAAGAATCTTTGGTACTGCATTCTTTAAGGAAGCTGATTTAAAGGCTGATCTTAAGCGCCGTCAAGAAATTAAGGAACGTGACCACAGAACTATCGGTCGTGACCTTGACCTCTTCTTCGTTGACCCTAAGGTTGGTGCAGGTCTTCCTTACTGGATGCCAAAGGGTGCTACTATTCGTCGTGTTGTTGAACGCTACATCATTGACCGTGAAGTAGCTGACGGTTACCAACACGTTTACACTCCAGTATTAATGAACCTTGATGCTTACAAGACTTCAGGTCACTGGGCACACTACCGTGATGACATGTTCCCACCAATGGACATGGGTGATGGCGAAATGCTTGAACTTCGTCCAATGAACTGTCCTTCACATATTCAAATCTTTAAGCACCACATTCGTTCATACCGTGATCTTCCACTTCGTGTTGCTGAACTTGGTATGATGCACAGATATGAAAAGTCAGGTGCTTTGTCAGGCCTTCAACGTGTACGTGAAATGACTTTGAACGATGGTCACACATTCGTAGCACTTGATCAAGTTCAAACTGAATTTGCTAAGATCTTGAAGTTGATCATGGACGTATACAAGGACTTCGATATTACTGATTACTACTTCAGACTTTCATACCGTGATCCAAAGAACACTGACAAGTACTTTGCAAATGACGAAATGTGGGAAAGAAGTCAAAAGATGCTTAAAGGTGCGATGGATGATCTTGGCCTTGACTACGTTGAAGCTGAAGGTGAAGCTGCATTCTACGGTCCAAAGCTTGATATTCAAACTAAGACTGCTTTGGGTAACGATGAAACTATGTCAACTATCCAACTTGACTTCATGCTTCCAGATCGTTTCGGTTTGACTTATGTAGGTAAAGATGGTGAAGAACACCGTCCAGTTATGATTCACCGTGGTATTGTTGGTACTATGGAAAGATTCATTGCTTACTTAACTGAAATTTACAAGGGTGCATTCCCAACTTGGCTTGCTCCAGTTCAAGCTGAAATTATTCCAGTTAACAACGAAGCTCACGGCGAATACGCTGAAAAGGTTCGTGCAGAACTTGCTAAGCGCGGCTTCAGAGTAGAAGTTGATGACAGAAACGAAAAGATGGGTTACAAGATTCGTGAATCACAAACCCAAAAGGTACCTTACACTTTGGTATTAGGTGATGAAGAAATGAAGTCAGGTAAGGTTAACGTACGTCGTTACGGTACTGACGAAGAAATTTCTAAGAGTCTTGATGACTTCATTAACGAAATTGATGCAGATGTTAAGTCATACTCAAGAGAAAATTAATTAATATAATTAAAAAATAAAATAAAAAACGTATGCTATGCTAGGTCTAATTAAGACGGCTTTATTGCATACGTTTTTTTTGTTGGTAAAACTAATGTAATTGATTTTTTACGTTTGTAAGTAAGAAGTAAAAAAAATGTAATCGCCTTTAACTTTTATGAAATATTTTAATGAAATAATGAAAATAGCAGTTATATAAGGGAAGGTGATAAACGTGAAAAATAAACTCATTATATTTATGACAACTGCGCTATTTATGTTAGCTATTATTGTAATGGGTCAAAATAGAGTGGATGCTGCATCCTGGGGAGCTAAGAACTTATTTACTACGCCAAAGAAAACTCGCGGAACATGGTACTATAAGCATGAAGGCGAAATCAAGAAGCTTAAAATCACAACGCATACATTTAATAAAATCAAATTGTATAAAATGTTGAGCAGTAATAAAGCAATTAAGTGGACTAAAAAATTAGCTAAGGCTGATAAGAAATCAGGATATAAATTAGCTCAAAAGGTTGGTACTTCTCAGTATGAAGCTACTGATTTCAAATTTCATAAAACACCAGGTTTTGCTGCTAATGGCTGGCTATCTAGCGATAGAGCAGATTCAGGACACACTTATGTTGCTATAAAGAAAAAAGATAAAAGTAATAATGATAAAGTAGATGCACTGAGAGTAGGAAATGGAGCAGATAATTCATTTTTATATTATTGCTATAAGAGCAAAAAATTAGTCAAATAGGTTATAATAATTTTATTGATTATTCAATCATATTTTTATATTTTGCACTGAAATCTTAATTCAGTGCTTTTTTCATGAGGATTAGACTAAATAAGATGATAATACGCCAGCGAAAAAATTATTTAACTTCTCAATTTTTATCTAAGATTAGTGCAGATGGAACTTTGAATATTGAAAGTTTGATTGTTCTGACTTGCGCAATTTTTATTGCAAGTGTTGGATTAAATGTTAATTCAACAGCTACTATTATTGGTGCAATGTTAATTTCACCTTTGATGGGACCGCTGCTAGCAATTGGCACAGGCCTTGCTTTATATGATGTTACTTTGCTGCGTAAAGGAACGATTTCATTATTAGCAGAAATTATTATTAGTTTAGCTGCATCTACAATTTATTTTCATTTTTCTCCTTTGACTTATGCTAGCCAAGAAATTATTGCACGAACTTCACCAACGATTTGGGATGTAATGATTGCGTTTTTTGGAGGAGTTGCTGGAATAATCGGTGCACGTAAAAAAGAAGCAAATAATATCGTACCTGGTGTAGCGATTGCAACAGCCTTAATGCCACCAGCTTGTACGATAGGGTATTCAATTGCAGCAGGCAATCTTAAATATTTTTTAGGATCAAGTTATTTGTTTTTGATTAATTGTGTTTTCATAATTTTGACTGCTTTTTTGGGTGTAAAAATTATGAAATGGCTAAGTTATTCTACTAAGCAATCTAAGTTGTTTTTCTTACGCAAGCCAACCTTTAAAGAGTTTGCGATAATTTTAGTAGTAATTATTTTAATTATTCCTAGTATCTTATCAGCTAATCAGATGGTGAATAAAACTCTAGTAGATCAAAATGTTCAAAATCTTGTTGTTAATGAGTTAGGCAATGTTAATCTAATTAAAGAAAATGTCGATACGCAAGGAAAAATAATTAATCTTACAGTTTCAGGTAATAAAATTAATGCTAAGAAAATTCAAGTGGCTAAAGCAAACTTAACAAAATATGACCTGAAAGGCTATTCACTGAATATTGTACAAGTAGCTCAGGTTAATCCCAATGCAGAAAATCAATTAGATCGACAAGTAAATAATATTATTAATCAGCGTCAGCATGAACAAGAACAAGCTGATGAAAAACGTCAACAAGAACAAGAAAAACGTAATCAAGAAATTCGTAAACTGTCCTCTGCAATATCTTCTGTTACTGCAGTTAGTGATAATAAAAATAAGCAAATTACTTTGATAGAGTTAAAAAAGCCGCTATCTAAGAAGAGAAAAAACGCCTTAGTAAGACAAATAAAAGATAAATATCCAAATATTAATTTAGTGGAATTTGTTCAAGAAAATATTAAAAATTAGAAAGCATATAGCATATTACTTTTATTGTGAAATATCTTGATACTAAAATAAATTTTTAAAAGTTTGTTTTATTATAAAAAGGAGAATTTCTGTGAAAAGTAATAAGGTTGTGCTTTTATTAGCATTAGGGACATTAATGTTAATTGAGCCTGCTATGATGCTATATGATAAGCAAGTTGAAACTGTAACAGCAGAGAAGAAAAATACTAATGCCCAAAAAACTAAATTAAGTGACAGCCAAATTATTAAAAATTTAGGTGTCAAAAAGGTAGCTAATTCAGATAACGATAAATTAACAGCTAAATATGCAAATATTGTAAAACAGCAGCATTATACCTGGGAAAATCCTTATATTAAAGTGAATCCGTATGAAAATTCACCGCTAACGGCATTAATGGTCTTTCATACTGATAAGCCAGCTAAAATTAGTTATCGAGTAATAGGAAAAACTGAAAATACGACAATTGAAAATAAAGTAAAGGGCTATCAAGCTGATCATCAAGTGCCAATAGTTGGTCTTTATGCTGGTTATGATAATTCGGTTGAAGTTACTATGACTGATCAAGCAGGTAAAAAACAAGTAAAGGTAGTCAAGATAAAAACAAGTAAATTACCTAGTTGGATTAGTAAATTTCCAATTAAAGTTACTGTCAATGATAAAAGTAAGATGAATTTGGGTTCAAATGAGTTAACTGTTTTAAATAGAAGTACTAAACAAACTTTTGCGGTTGATGGTGATGGGGAAGTACGTTGGTATTATTTACGTTGGAATCAACATATTTTTGAGCAGTTAGATAATGGACATATTTTATTGTTCAATAAAATCAAATCTGGGGATGAACAATACAATATGTTAGTCGAAACTGACTATTTAGGGCGAGTATATCGTCAATTTAGTTTCGATAAAACATTAGGTAAAAGTTATTCTGGAGAAGGAGTATCACTAGTACATCATGATGTAGTAGAAATGTCTAACGGAAATTGGTTATTAACAGTTCATGATGGTAGTAAATATGTAGAAGATACAATTGCTGAACTTGACCCTAATACTGGAAAAATTGTAAAGGTAATCGACTTTAAGAAGATTTTTCCTGAGTCAATGTATAAAAATAGCAAGATCAAAGCAAATGATAATACTAGCAGTGGTTTAGGATTGATGGATTGGCTTCATATTAATACGATTAGTTATGATGATAAAACGGGGAACATTTTATTGTCTGCCCGCAATCAAGATATGATCTGGTCAATGAATTATCAAACAAATAAAATTAATTGGATTTTTTCAAGTAAACCTGAAAGTCAATGGCCTAGTTCATTTCGTAAGTATTTGTTAAAGCCAAGTTCGGGTACTAAATATCCTGGTGGACAACATGGTGTATATATTCTTAATGAAGAAAATAATAAACTAAATGTTCTGCTTTATGATAATAATATTGCTGTTACTAACGGTGATAAGAAGCAAAGTGGCAAGTTTTCTGCTGCTACGGAATATCAAATTGATACTAAGAAAAAGACCATTAAACAAGTTTGGAGTTATGGCAAGAATTTAGGTAAACAAAACTTTACCGAAGTTATTGGTTATGCACAACGCTTGAATAATGGTAATACTTTGATTAATTTTGGTTTTAAAAATAAGGGTAAAGAAAGCAATATAATTGAAGTTGATGCCTATGGAAATCAAGTCTTTAATTTGACTATTACTAATAGTGCTAAAGATATGACATATGTATATCGTGCATATCGGATGCAATTTTATCCTGATAATTATGTTTTTGATGCAACTAAATAATTGCACATCATGTATTGACGCAGCTGGTTTAAACGCGTATAATACACCTAGTTGAGAACAAGAAGAAGCTCCCGCTTCTCGCCTAAGTTAAGTTAACCTCTGGGCTGATCGATAATTTCTGTTGATTAAAGGCGGGTGATTCTTATCCCGCCTTTTTCTTGTCCTCAAATTAACACGGAGGTGAATAATCATACCAAAAAGTTTAATCTTAAACGAAAGAATTCGTGCACGCGAAGTTCGTTTAATTGATGAAGATGGTCAGCAAGTTGGTGTTGTATCTAAGAATGAAGCTTTGCATAAAGCAAGTGATGCTGGCTTAGATTTAGTTCTTATTTCACCTAATGCTAAACCACCTGTAGCACGTATCATGGACTACGGTAAATATCGTTTCGAACAACAGAAGAAACTTAAAGAATCCCGTAAAAAGTCCAAGACAGTTAGTGTCAAAGAAATTCGTTTGAGTCCAACTATTGAAGGCAACGACTTCGAAACTAAATTGAAGCATGTTCGTAAGTTCGTTTCTAAAGAAGGAGCTAAAGTTCGTGTATCAATTCGTTTTAGAGGTCGTGCCATCACTCACAAGGAATTAGGTCAACAAGTTCTTGAAAAGATGGCTGAAGCAACTTCAGATATTGCTAATGTTATCAGTAAGCCTAAGATGGAAGGCCGTTCAATGTTCTTGATGTTAGCACCTAAGAGTGATAAGGACAAAAAGAAAAAGTAGTTAATTGGAGGAAATAGAAATATGCCAAAGATGAAAACACACCGCGCTTCTGCTAAGCGTTTTAAGAGAACTGCAAATGGTGGCTTGAAGCGTCACCACGCATTTACTGGTCACCGTTTCCACGGTAAGACTAAGAAGCAACGTCGTCACTTGAGAAAGGCTGCTATGGTTTCACGTAGCGACATGAAGCGTATTAAGCAAATGCTTGCTCAAATGCACTAATTATTAGTTCTTTAATAACTGACTATAGTAGGAGGAATTTTAAATGCCAAGAGTTAAAGGTGGAACTGTAACACGTCAACGTCGTAAGAAGATCATGAAGCTTGCCAAGGGTTACCGTGGCGCAAAGCACATGCAATTTAAGGCCGCAAGTACTCAATTATTTGTTTCATACAAGTACGCATTCCGCGACCGTAGAAGACGTAAGAGCGAATTCAGAAAGTTATGGATTGCTCGTATTAACGCAGCTGCAAGACAAAATGATATTTCATATTCTAAGTTAATGCACGGCTTGAAGTTAGCCGGTGTTGACATGAACCGTAAGATGTTAGCTGATATTGCTTACAACGATTCAAAGACTTTTGCACAATTAGCAGAAACTGCTAAGAAGGCATTGAACTAATATGACTATGAATAAGGATCAGGAGATATTCCTGGTCCTTATTTTTTATGATTTTGCAAATATTCTAAGACAAAAATTTCTAATGCAACTCCATTTTTGATATTATAGAGAATGAGAAAAAATGGAGAGTTTTTATGTTATTTAGACCAAAATATACAATAAATACAATTTATAATTTGGACCCCGTCAAGTTGAATGAAATGGGAATAAAAGCAGTTTTTTCAGATTTAGATAATACATTGCTTGCATGGAATAAGTTTGAAACTGCTAAAGAGATGGATAATTTTAATAAAAAACTTGCTAAAGCTAATATTAAATTGGTAGTTATTTCCAATAATAATGCTGAAAGAGTTGGTAAGGTATTAAATCCATATCATATTGATTTTGTTTCTGAATCTCGCAAACCGTTACCTTTTGCGATCACGCGTAAACGCGAAGAGATGAAATTAGCTAAAGATCAAGTAATGATGGTTGGTGACCAGCTGATTACTGATATGCAAGCCGGGAATTTAGCAGGAGTAGAAACTGTTTTAGTAAAACCATTGGTTGAAACTGATAAATGGAATACGCGAATTAATCGCTTTTTTGAAAAGATTATCTTTTTCTTTCTTGGTTTATCACATCGAGTAACCTTTAAGGAGAATTTGCAAAATGGATGAGGATATTATTTGTATTGGCTGTGGGGCAGTTCTTCAGTCTGATGATCCACAAAAGGCGGGTTATTTGCCAAAGAGCGCTCTTGAAAAAGCAAAAAATGAAGAAAATACAGATGTTTATTGTCAACGTTGTTTTAAATTACGTCACTATAATGAAATTATGCCAGTAGATTTAAACAATGATGACTTTTTGGCTTTGCTCAATTCTTTAGCTGAGAAAAAAGCTTTGATTGTCAATGTGGTTGATCTATTCGACTTTTCTAATTCTTTGTTATCATCTTTAAAGCGTTTTGTAGGGAATAATGATTTTATTCTTGTTGGAAATAAATTTGATCTTTTTCCTAAGAATTCTAAGCAAAGCAAAATTAAAGATTGGATGAGACAAGAAGCTAATCGCATGGGGCTTTATCCTAAAGATATTTTCTTAGTTTCTGCTAAAAAGAAATTAAATTTAGAAAGTTTGATTTCATATATTAATGACCAATCTCAAGATAAAGATGTCTACTTTGTAGGAACAACTAATGTCGGTAAGTCAACTTTAATCAATGCAATCATTGACATGATGGGTGATATTCAAAATCTGATCACAACGTCACGTTTTCCAGGTACTACTTTAGATCAAATTGAAATTCCGCTTGAAAATGGACATTTTTTGATTGATACGCCAGGAATTATGACAGACAATCAACTAGCCACTCATCTAGATGCTAAGGATTTGGAATTGATCTCACCTAAGAAACCGTTAAAGCCAGCTACTTACCAACTTTTGCCAGGGAATACTCTGTTTCTGGCTGGATTAGGTAGAATTGATTACCTTAAAGGTGAATCAACTAGTTTTACAGTTTATGTAGCACGTAACATGTATGTTCATCGAACAAAAACTGCCAATGCAGATGCGTTTTATGAAAAACATAAGGGCGAATTATTAGCACCTCCATCTCCAGATGATAAAATGGCACCACTTAAGGGAAAAGAATTTAAAACGGAATTTAAGAGTGACCTATTATTTGGAGGCATTGGTTTTGTAACTGTGCCAAAGGGCTGTTTAGTTAAGACATATACGCCAGATGGTATTGGCTTGGGTATTCGTCGTGCATTAATTTAGAGGTTTGCGTATGGTTAATCCAAAATGTATTGAAAAAGAAGCACCAACTGTTGAAGAAAAAGCTGAATTAGAACAGGAAAAGGGCAGAGGCCGGCAAATTGGAATTATGGGTGGTACTTTTAATCCAGTCCATATTGCCCATTTGGTAGCTGCAGAACAAGCAATGACTAAATTGCGTTTAGATGAAGTTTGGTTTATTCCAGATAATATTCCGCCACATAAAAATGCACCGCTAACTTCAGCCCAAGATCGAGCAACTATGCTTGATTTAGCAACCAAGGATAATCCTAAATTTAGAGTGAAGCTGTTGGAGTTATTCCGCGGAGGTGTTTCATATACTGTAGATACAATGCGTTATCTAAAAGAAAAAGCACCTCAAAATAATTATTATTTAATCATGGGTAGCGATCAGGTAAACAGTTTCCATACTTGGAAAGAAGCATCTACTTTAGCTAAGTTAGTTACCTTGGTTGGTATTCGTCGCCCAGGTTATCCGCAAGATCCGCAGTATCCAATGATCTGGGTAGATGCACCCGATATTCAATTAAGCTCGACTGCTATTCGTCGTTCTGTAGCTACTGGAACTTCAATTAGATATTTAGTGCCTGAAGCAGTTAGAAAATATATTGTGGAAAAGGGGCTTTATCTTGACGAAACTAATTTTTAAAAAGACATATTCACCATTAACAAGCGCTGAAATTATTGCTAAGGAAAAGGCAAATATGGATGATAAAAGATTTCAGCATTGCGTTCGAGTTAGTGAGACTTCACGTAAATTAGCCAAATTGAATGGTTATGATGAAGATAAAGCAGCACTTGCAGGTTTTGTTCATGATTATGCAAAGCAAGTGCCTGTAGAAGAATATGTTAAAGTAATTAAAGAGCAAGATTTTGATCCAGATTTACTTAATTGGAATCGCGCTATTTGGCACGGAATCGTTGGAACATATTTTGTAGAACGTGATTTGAAAATTCGAGATCCTGAGATTTTGACTGCTATTCGCCGTCATACTACTGGGGATGTAGAAATGACCACCTTAGACAAAATTGTGTTTATGGCGGATTTTATCGAGCCTGGTCGTGATTTCCTAGGTGTTGACGAAGCTAGAAAAATAACCTATGCCAATTTAGATAAGGGAGTAGGTTACCAACTGGCTCATACTTTAAGTTTTTTAATTGAACAAAGAAATAAAGTTTATCCACGTACTTTAAAAGCTTATAACGTTTGGAGTACAAAATAGTTTTATAAAGGAGAAAAAATTTGACTAGTCAAGAAATTTTAGATTTTACAACTAAAGCAATTAGTGATCGTCATGGTGAAGATACCGAAGCTTATGATATGCGCGGTATTAGTATTTTAGCTGATTATTATGTAATTACCAGTGCTGGTTCTAATCGTCAACTTCATGCTATTGTTAACTCAATTGTAGAAGCAGCACATGAAAATGAATATAGTGACTACCGTATTGAAGGTACTAGAGATTCAAATTGGCTTTTGCTTGATTTAGGCGATGTAGTAGTTAATGTCTTTACCAAAGAAGCTCGTGAATTTTATAATCTTGAAAAATTATGGGCTAATGGTAAGCAAGTTGAATTAAAGGAAGATTAATAAAAATGAGCGTTGTCGGGATTATTGCAGAATTTAATCCTTTTCATAGTGGTCATGAATTCTTGCTAAATCAAGCACGGTTAATTGCTGGGAATGATCCAATTTTAGTTTTAATGTCTGGTAATTATGTGCAGCGTGGAGAAATGGCGATTATGAGTAAGTGGCAACGGGCTAAAGCGGCACTTCAATCAGGTGCAGATTTAGTCTTTGAGACGCCTTTTTCAACCGCTGTTGAACCAGCAGACTTATTTTCATTAGGCAATATTGAACAATTAGCTAAATTAGGCGTGACTGATCTTGTTTTCGGCGTTGAAGATGCTAACCTTAATTTTGCATATTTGGGCAGTAGAATTGCTGAAATCCCCCAGAATCATATGGATTTTAAGGATTACAGCCAGACTTATTCAACCCAGTATAATCAGATGGTAGCTCGTGAGGTAGGACATGAGGTTAATCAGCCTAATGCAATTTTGGGTTTGGCCTATGCAGTTGCAAATCATAATTTAGGTTCACCACTGAAGTTACATCCTGTTAACCGAATTGGAGCGGGACATGATGATCTTCTGCAAAGAAATGGCGTAGTCCAAAGCGCAAGTGCTATTAGAAATTTACTGCTCCATGGTGAGGATACGAGTAATTTAAAATACTGGATGCCTAAAGCCGAAGCAATTGAACTGAGCAAGCAACAAGTTTATCCTAATTGGAATTTATTGTATCCGTTTTTAAAATATCGGATCGAATCTTCTTCAATTGAGGATTTAAGACAAATTTATCAAATGAGTGAAGGCTTAGAGTATAAAATGAAACAAGAAATACATTTATCTCGTGATTTCACAGAATTTTTACGTAGGATCAAATCTAAACGATACACTTATTCTCGTTTGCGTAGATTAAGCCTTTATACGCTTTTAAATGTTACTCAAGATGATATGATTGCTAGTTTCAATCAAGAATCCTTAATGTTATTAGGATTTAGTAAAATTGGACGTCAATATTTGAAGAAAAATCGAAAAGATTTTCAAACTGAAATTATTTCTAAAGTAGATAAGCGAAGTGCTAAAAGCGGTTCACTTGCATTGCAAGTTAGAACAGATCGTTTATTTGAACAAATAATGGGTGTTGATCAAAACTTTGGTCAACGACCAATTGAGGTGTAATATGTTAGAACTTAGTTTTTCTAGAATAAGAAATAGTTCTGAGCCGTTAACACATATTGAACGTGATGTAGAAATGCGACCAGAATTTTTCAAAAGAAGCAAGGATCTTTTAATTGATGCCAAAAACGTATATGTTTCTGGAGATTTGTTTTATCAAGAGCCTTTTGTAACTGGAAATTTTCATGTTACTGCTGATTTAGTGGTTCCATCAAGTCGAAGCTTGCAGTCTGTTAAATACCATGAAGATTTTACTTTTACAGAAAATTATCTTGATCGAAAACCAACTAAAGAAGAACTTGAAGATAATGATACAATTGTTAAAATTGAAAATGATGTAATTGATTTACAGACAGCAATTGAAGATAATATGTTACTTAATATTCCGACCACAATTTTAACTCCTGAAGAAAAGGAAAAGGATATCTATCCTGAAGGTAAAGGCTGGGAAGTAGTTTCTGAATCAGCATTTGAAGAAGGAAAGAAAAATCAAGTAAATCCTGCATTTGCCAAATTAAAGGTTTTATTTGATAATAATGAGAATAATAAGAAAAAGTAAGATTATCTAATTGACTAAGAACGATCAAAGAATTTTGGCTTTGATTGTTTTTTTATCTTGTTTTGAGGGCACTTTTAAAGTATCCTTTAATTATAAAGACATTTTTTAATATATTTGTTAGTATTTAGAGAACTAAATTGATCGATGAGGAATTGAATTAACATGGCAAAAATTCTAATTATTGAAGATGAAAAAAATTTAGCTCGTTTTGTGGAGTTGGAATTACAACACGAGAATTATGAAACTGTAGTAGAAAACAATGGTCGTAAGGGACTAGAAGATGCCCTTAATCAAGATTTTGATGCAATCTTGCTTGACTTAATGTTGCCGGACCTGAATGGATTAGAAATTGCTCGTCGTGTTCGTCAGGTGAAGACTACGCCTATTATTATGATGACCGCACGTGATTCTGTTATTGATCGCGTTTCAGGTTTGGATCATGGTGCAGATGATTATATTGTTAAGCCATTTGCAATTGAGGAACTTCTTGCTCGTTTACGTGCTGTTTTGCGCCGAGTAAAGATTGAAAAAGATGCTTCTAAGGTTACTGTAGCTAAGCAAAAGATTGTGAAATTTAAGAATTTAACAATTGAAACTGCTAATCGTATTGTTCACCGCGGAGATGGCAAGGCAATCGATTTAACTAAGCGCGAATACAACTTATTAATGACTTTAATTGAGAATAAGAATAACGTTGTTAGTCGTGATCAATTGCTAAATAAGATTTGGGGTCCAGAATCTAATATTGAAACTAACGTTGTAGAAGTTTATGTTCGTTACTTGCGCAATAAGATCGATGTTCCAGGACAATCATCTTACATTAAGACGGTTCGTGGTACCGGTTATATGGTAAGAGATGAAGATGATGACCAAGAATAAAAATGAAGAGACCAAGCATTCATCGTTAATTGTGCGATGGGTAAGTATCGTTGCTTTAACGATTACGGTCTCTTTTGTCATATTTTCAGTCGTTGTTTATCAAATTGTTAGTCAGCAATCATTAGATCAGCAGCAAGAGACATCGCGCAATGTAGTGACTACGCTAGATAGGACGTTAAGTTCAATTCCAGATGAATTGCAGATATCTAACGTAATACCATCTCTTTCTCCGGCTACTAGACGAATTCTAAAGGGTGGGCCAGTCATTAGCAATAAAGACACCACTAATAATGCGTTTAGCGATAATTTGATTGCTTCTATTTCTAATCCTGATATTAATGCGGCTGTTTATAATAAACATGGTGAGATTGTTTTTACTAATGGAAACGTGACACCAAAATTCAAACCGTTTAAAGAAGTAGAGAAAAATGAAATAATTAAACGCAATGGTCATCAAATTTTATTGACTTATCAAAAAGTTTATTCATCCGTAAACAATAAGTTGACAGGATATATTGTAGTTTCTAACAATATGACATATTACAATAGTTTGATGAAGAACTTATTGCGTTCAATGATTGTAATATCAATAATTGCGATTGTTGTGTTTGTAGTGACTTCATATATTTTGGTATTCAATGTTGTTAAGCCGATTAAACGGATGTCTAAAGTTGCTCAGGAAGTTAACGCGGATCCTAATAGTGGAGCACGAATTAAAGAATTAAATCGTGATGATGAATTAGAAGATTTGGCCACTTCGATTAATCAAATGTTGGATAGAATGCAGAGCTACATTGAACAGCAGAAGCAGTTTGTAGGGGATGTTTCGCATGAATTGCGCACACCTGTGGCTGTAATCGAAGGGCATTTGAATATGCTCGAACGTTGGGGTAAAGATGATCCACAGATTTTAGATGAATCAATTAAGGCCTCCTTGCAAGAAGCTGACCGGATGAAACATCTGATTCAAGAAATGCTTGATTTAACTAGGGCTGAACAAATTGATGTGCAATATCCACATGAAGTAACAAATGTTTATGATACAGTTAAGCGAGTAGTTGCAGATCTAGCCATGGTTCATCCTGATTTTGAAATTAGACTTGACGAGGATGATTTACCTCAAGGTACCGAAATTCAAATATATCACGGTCATTTAGAACAATTACTAGTGATTTTAATTGATAATGCGATTAAATATTCAACCGATCTTAAGCAAATTAATGTTTCTGCTGGGTTAACCAAAAAAGAAGTTAACATTATTGTTCAAGACTTTGGTGAAGGTATTTCTAAGGAAGATCAAAAGAAAATCTTTAATCGTTTTTACCGAGTGGATAAGGCAAGAACTCGTGAAAAGGGCGGCAATGGCTTAGGCTTGTCTATTGCCCATAAACTTGTAGACAGCTATCATGGTGAAATTAGTGTAGAGTCTGTTGAAGGACAAGGAAGTCAATTTAAGTTAACTTTCCCACTTCTTTCTAAAAAGAAGGCTGCTAAATTGAAGAAATTAAATGAAAATTCTGAATTGCCAAAGAGTAATTTGGAATAATGAAAAAATAGTAATTTAATTTTAAATAATTAAAAGCATCAAGTTGATTTGAAAAACTTGATGCTTTTTGTATGCAAAAATATATTATTTGATTATTAAATAACAAAAATATTATTGAATAATAGAAATGATTAAAGGGATTGCTAAGATAGCGTACTCGCTAGTTTTAATGATATTGAATAAAACACTGGAATTATGGTGTTCTTAGCATAAACAGAATTAAGCAGAAATAACAAAACAATATTATATAATACGCGTACACAAAAGTCACAAGGCAAGGCTAAGCTTTAAATGATATGTAAAAAGAGTAATTGTCGTGCATTAAAAAAAGGCACTAAAATGAATTTTGTAAAGATAAACGTTGTTATTGATTCAAAACTTGAGTATTGGTAGGTTAAATCATGTTGTCAAAAAATAATTTTGATGAAAAACTTAAGCAAATGAATAAAAAAAGTGATAAGTTTTCGATTAGAAAGCTTACAATCGGTGCAGCTTCCGTTTTGATTGGAACAGTATTTTATTTAAATAATGGTGGTAATGTAGTGCAAGCTGCGGATGACGTTCCCAACCAACCCGCTACTCAAGTTGAAAAACAAAATATAAACCAAAAAACAGTAGGTAAGGTCTCAACAGATACTGCTACTTCAACTTTAAAGGCAGATAATACATAGCAAGATAATGTTGTTAAAGTTAATACTTCTGTTTCACCAGAAAGTGAAATAAATTCAAGCAAGATAGTTGTTAATAAAGATGCAAGAGAGAAAACTGCTAACTTGAATGAAGTTGGGCTTCAGGGGATAAAGGATAAAAGCAAAGAATCATTGCCTGCATCTGCATTGAAAACAAGTAAAGTTGAAAAGACTGATTCAAAACAGGTTAATGGTCAAGATGTATCTAATAAATTGGAAGATGTAAAGACAAATATCACTGATTCAAAAGGAAAAGCACTTGAAGATAATCAAAATGTTGAACCAGAAAATGGAGATATACTCAGAGCTAATTATTCTTTCAAACTTCCTAATGATTCTGTAAAAAGTGGTGACGGTTTTAAGATTCATTTTAGTGACAATCTGAATTTATATGGTACGACTGATCCTAATTTTATGAATAATCATGCTCATGAAGAAGGACGTAGTATACCAGATTTAATGGATCAAGATGGTGATATAATTGCTACTACTTCTAATAAGGTGACGGATAGAGATATTCTTTATACTTTTACTTCAAATATTGATGGTAAGGAAGATATATCTGCTTCGCTTTCTATTCCTGTATTTATCGATCCTAAAAATGTCCCTAATGATTCACAACAAGAGCTTGAGACAAACATTGGATCGAAAACTCATAGTAAAGATGTAAATGTAAAGTATCGTACATTTAATAATGATATTCAATCTGAAAATTCAAATCTAAATGGTGAAGCCTTTATAGATAAAGTTAATCTAGATAATAATACTTTTAGACATACTATTTATATTAATCCTCTAGGCAAAAGTATTGGTGATGAAACGGTTACTATATCAAATTGCCCCAAGACAGATTCAGAAGTAAATTATAATAATCATGACACAAAGATTAAAATATATGAATTAAATAATCAGAATTCATTTCCAACTCAAAGTATGTATTTTGATCCGGACACTGCAAAGGATGTCACAGATGCCTTAGCAGGAAACATGCATTTTTATGGTAATAAACTATATTTAGAGTTACCAGGAAATGATCCATATGATAGTGGTAAATATAATGATAAAAAGTATGTTGTTCACAAGAAACATCAATCATGGAATAAGAATAGTGGGATACATGCTGAAAATAATCGCTGGACTAATAACTACGTACCACAAGGGGAAAGCTGGTCTAATGATTATAAACCATATGGTGAGAACAGCATACAAAGCAAAGTGGTTAATGAATCAAGTCATAAAACATTACCTCAAACAGGAGAAAGACATAGTATTATGACTATTATGTTAGGTTCTTTACTTGCTGCAACTGGATTAATGGCTTTGTTCATAGATGATAAACGTAAGAAAAATTAAAGAATAAATCCTTAATAATGTAAAAGAGATTGAATATCTGCGTTATAAAAACGTTAGATATATCAATCTCTTTTTAGTTTATAATCGTAATTTTTTCTACCTAAAACGCTCTTTCTTCAACTAAATGCCCATAGCTACTCAAAATACGTGTTAAATCGATCCATTGCAGACTAATCGTTTTAGTATTGTCATTAGGGTGCACACCAACAAAATTATTTTCTTCCATCGCTTCTTGATCAATGACTAATGGAATTGTATTAGTTTGATCGTTTAAAAGGCTGAACGGAGATACTAAACCTCTTTTTACCTTTAATTTGTTCATTAATTCATCTTCATTAGCCATAGTTAAACTAGAAGTAAATAATTCTTTTTCTGCTTTCTTCCAATCTATTTTTTTATTTTCAGGAAGCATTATTAAAAAATATGATTTTTTATCTCGCGTTTTAATAAAAAGATTTTTACATTTAGCGAAAGTTCTATCTTTTAAATATTGGTCTGCTTCTTCACAGGTTGAGACCGCAGGATGAGTAAATGTCTGATAAGTAACATCATGCTTGTCTAATAAACTAAGTAATTCTTTGCTGTTCATAAAGTTTTTCCTTATTAAAAAAGCCAGGAAAAATCCTGACTCCATTTTATTATTTACGTTTTTGCTTACCCTTATTGCGGTTACGTAAGTCTTGGTGCAATTCCTTCTTTGCTTGACTAGTAGTGCTATTACCAGAATTAGTATCAAACAAATCGGCAACTTTTTCTTTAGTAACTACAATTTCAACCGGCTTATCCTTTAATTCATCAGCCACATGTTTCTTAACGCTAGGTGTAAGAATGAAGGTAACAATGATTTGTTGAATAATCATTACTAAGTTACCGGCTGCCCAGTATAATGCTAAAGCGCCTGAGAAGGATAAACTGAAGAATAAAGTCATAATTGGGTTGAAGATCATCATTGATTGCATGGTCTTCTTTTGTTCTTCAGGAATACCGATTAATGAAATGTATCCTTGAATTACCGTAAAGATAGTCGCAACAATCGCTAACACAACTGACTTTTGACTAAGTGAAATGCCAAAGAAAGTTGAGTGAGCCAATTGTGGTGAGTAGAATACCGCTTGATAAATTCCCCACATAATTGGCAACTGAATGATCAATGGCAAACAACCAATCCCGCCAGTTAATGACATTTCATTCTTAGAATAAAGTTCTCTTTGCCAACCTGACAAGGTCATTTGTTGTTGAGGAGTAATTCCTTTATGCTTCATTGCAGTTTGGATTAACTTCATTTGTGGTTGCAAACGAGCCATCTTTTCTTGTTGACGCACACTCTTGTTTTGTTGAACAAGCATTAAAGGCATTAAGATTAAACGAACAACGACGGTAATAATCACAATACCCCAACCTGCGCCGTTGTCACCACCGACCATATGAGCCGTGTGAATCATGATATTTTGTAATGGTCGGCCTAGCCATTGGTAAACCCAACCATAAATGCCACTATGAGGTGCAACATTAGGATTATTTGTAGCACCACAAGCACTTAATACAAGAGCAGTAACTACTAAAAGTGCTAAGACTCCCGTATATTTTTTGATTTTCTTCATTAAATAAATCACCACTTAGTTTCTATAGTAAATAAAATATGCATCTCTAATATAATACATGAAAATCATGCATTTGTTCCACATTTGGGATAGATTCTTGTGCAATATTTTCAATATGAGCGAATCCTGATGCAGATGGTAGTTTTTCAATAAAATGATCAATTTTATCGGGAGTACTTTGTAAGTAAATAGTAACAGTGCCATCCGAATTATTTTTAACAGTACCAGGGATGTTCATTTTATTTGCTAGTGCCATAGTGCTCCAGCGAAAGCCAACGCCTTGTACTAAACCAGAGACAGTTAATTTTCTTGTTTCCATAGTATTTTCCTTTTTAAAAATCAATTTCATTTTTAATTTTAACATGTTCCATGCTCATTATACTTTATAATAGAAAGGGATTAAAAAAGGAGAAACATATGCAACAAATTAGTTCAGTTAATAATGCAACGGTTAAAAAGTTAGCTAAGTTAAAGCAGAAGAAGTATCGAGATGAAGAAGGCCGCTACTTAATTGAAGGTTTTCATTTATTTGATGAAGCCATTAAATCTGGTAAAAAGTATCAATATCTCTTGGGTACTGAAGAAGCTCTCGATAAGGCAGAGGAAGACTATGATGTCGATCTAAGTGGTAAGAATGTAATTTTGATCAATAAAGCGATTGCGCGTCATTTAAGCAGTACCAAGAATTCACAAGAAATTTTTATGGTACTAAAAATTGATCAACCTCGTGAATTTCCATTTAATTATGGTAAGTGGGTTTTACTTGATAATTTAGCAGACCCAGGTAATGTTGGAACAATCATTAGAACAGCTGATGCAGCTGGCTTTGATGGGGTGGTACTTTCTCCAGAAAGTGCAGATTTGTATAACCCTAAGACCCAGCGAGCAATGCAAGGCAGCCAATTCCACATTGATTTGATTAAGCGTGATTTGGCTGATGTCATCACTGATTTTCAAGATGCGGCAATTCCCGTTTATGCAAGTATGTTAGATAAGACTGCTAAGCAATTGCCTGATTTTGATAAAGTACCACAACTTGCTTTAATTATTGGTAATGAAGCTCATGGTGTTAGCTCTACGATTGCCAGCTTAAGCGATGAAAAACTGTATATTCCAATTAAAGGTAAGGCAGAATCCTTGAATGCGGCCGTAGCAGCAGGAATTATGATTTATTACTTTGCATAGTACTTGTATTTAGTAAGTGAATTTCATATAATAACTTATGGTCAGAGTAAAACAAAAATATAATATATGGTTATGGAGGAATTTACTTATGCAAGAAGTCAAAGAAAAAAAGGAGAGCGCTCCTTGTAAACCCGAAGACTACGAATTATGTGGTCATTTTATCAATGCTTTTCAAATAATTGGCAAAAAATGGAACGGCTTAATTATTAGTTCATTATGTGATACAGAAGATATGCGTTTTAAAGACTTGGCTCGCTGCATTGAGGCATGTTCAGATCGAGTTTTAGTAGAACGACTTAAAGAACTCGAGAAAGATGATATTGTTAAAAGAAGTGTTGATAAGGAGACAGGGATTATTTTCTATGGTTTAACTGAAAAAGGGGTAGAACTTAAACCAGTCTTTGATCAAGTACATAATTGGGCCGATAAATGGGCTTAAAGACTTGCAAGAACAAGCAAAAAGAAATATCATAATAGTTAATTACTGAGATCAAGACTAGTAACAGTTAATTATCTGAACAGAGAATCTTCTTTAATAAGCTGAAAGAGAAGATAGAATAGTTAATTGTGAATTTCATCTTGGGAGTAGAATCTAATCAATTCCGGTATTTCACCGTTAACGAAAACTTGAGTGTGGGCAGATAATGTCCAAACTAGGGTGGTACCGCGACGCTTCGTCCCTATTGAGGGACGGAGCTTTTTTGTTTTGAAAGGAAAGAATTAATGGACTTATTTGATAAGTTAAAAGAGCTTCATGAGCAAGGTCTTGAAGAAATCAAAAAGGCTACTGATGAACAGACTTTGAATAAAGTCAGAGTTGAATTAGTTGGACGTAAGGGTGAATTAACTAAGATTTTGCACTCTATGCGTGATGTTGCACCAGAAAACAGACGCGAAGTCGGACAAAAGGTTAATGAACTACGCGATTTATTTAACAAGCAATTAGATGCTACTAAGGCTGAAATCGTTAAAGCAGTTTTAGTAAAAAAGCTTGAAGATGAAAAAATTGATGTTACTTTGCCAGGTCGTGAAGGACATTTAGGTTCAAAGCACCCAATTAATGTTATTTTGGATGATTTGGAAAGTTACTTTATCGGTATGGGTTACAAGGTAGTACAAGGTCCTGAAATTGAAACTGATCACTACTGTTTTGAAATGATGAATTTGCCAAAGGATCACCCAGCACGTGATATGCAAGCTACTTTCTACATTGATAGTGAAGACTTGCTTAGAACCCAAACTTCAGGTGACCAAGCAAGAGTGTTAGAAAAGCATGATTTTTCTAAGAGTCCGCTTAAGATGGTTGGTCCTGGTAAGGTATACCGTCGTGATGATGATGATGCCACTCACTCACACCAATTCATGCAAATGGAAGGTTTAGTAGTAGATAAGAACGTTACAATGAGTGATTTAAAGGGTACTCTTGAAATGATTGCTAAGCATGTCTTCGGTCAAGATAGAGCTACTCGTCTTCGCCCAAGTTACTTCCCATTCACTGAACCATCAGTTGAAATGGACGTATCTTGCTTTAACTGTGATGGTAAGGGCTGTCCAATTTGTAAATACACTGGTTGGATCGAAGTATTAGGTGCTGGTATGGTTCACCCTAACGTATTAGAAAATGCTGGTATTGATTCAACTGTTTATGGTGGTTTTGCCTTTGGTTTAGGATTAGACCGTTTTGCAATTTTGAAGTACGGTATTGACGATATTCGTGATTTCTACACTAACGATGTTCGTTTCTTGAAGCAATTCCGCAAGGAGGAAAATTAATTTATGTTAGTTTCATACAATTGGTTACAAGATTTTCTTAATTTAGATCAAGATCCTCACGACTTAGCTGAAAAGATTACCCGTACTGGTGTTGAAATTGCTGACGTTAAGCATCCAGAAGAAGGACTTAAGAAGTTAGTTGTCGGTAAGGTACTTGACTGTAAGGGTGTTGAGGGTACACACCTTCATTTAACACATGTTGACGTTGGCGAAGATGAACCACTTCAAATTGTTTGTGGTGCTCCTAATGTTGCTGCAGGTGAATTAGTAATTGTTGCTCTTCACGGTGCCCGTATTGCTGGCAATGAAAAGATCAAGAAGGGCAAGATTCGCGGCATGGAAAGTTACGGTATGATCTGTGGCTTGCAAGAAATTGGCTTCAGTGACAGCGTAGTACCAGAAGAATTTGTTGATGGAATCTATGTCTTCCCAGAAGATGCAGACGTTAAGCCAGGTCAAGATGTTTATGAAGCACTTGGAATGGATGACTACATTTTAGACTTCGATATTACGCCTAACCGTGCTGATACCTTAAGTATGGAAGGCTCAGCTTACGAAGTTGGTGCAATTGTTGATCAAAAGCCTAAGGTAGAAGATGTTTTCTTAAAAGAAGATGGTCCTGACTGGACAGATTCTCTTGATGTTAAGGTTGATGAAAAGTTAGCACCTAAGTTTTACTTACGTAAATTAACTGGCGTTAAGATTCAACCATCACCACTTTGGATGCAAAGACGTCTTTGGAATGCAGGAATTCGCCCAATTAACAATGTAGTTGATGTAACTAATTACATTATGCTTTTAACTGGTCAACCAATGCACGCCTATGATGCTAAGACTTTCTCAAATGGAAAATTAGAAGTTAGATTAGCTAACAAGGGTGAAAAGCTTACTTTATTAAATGAAAAAGAAGTAGATCTTGATCCTAATGATATCGTTATTACTGATGGTGAAAAGCCTGTAATGATGGCTGGTGTTATGGGTGGACTTAACTCAGAAATTACTGCTGAAACTACTGATGTAATTTTAGAATCCGCAATTTTTGATCCTACTTTGGTTAGAAAAGCTGCTCTTCGCCATGCAAACCGTACAGAAGCTTCTAGTCGTTATGAAAAGGGCGTTAACTGGGATGGAACTGAAAAGGCAATTAACATGGCTGCACTCTTGCTTAGAAATGATGCAGATGCAACTGTAGATGAAGGCATTATTAAGGCAACTGACACTAAACGTAAGCCAGTTGTAGTTAAAACTACTGTTTCATACATTAATCATGTTTTAGGTACTGAAATTTCTGCTAAAGATATGATTAAGATTTTTGATCGTTTAGGCTTCATGGTTGAGCACGATGGCGATAATATTGCAGTCCATGTTCCAAATAGAAGATGGGATATTGCTATTCCTGCCGATTTAGTTGAAGAAGTTGGTCGTATCTATGGTTACGATAATTTGAAGTCAACTCAACCACTTTTGGCTGAAACTCACGGTGGTTACTCAGAAAAAGAAGAAATGATGCGTCGCATGAAAGCTATTGTCGAAGGACAAGGCTTAATGGAAGCTATTTCTTACTCATTAACTTCACCAGAAAAGGCTGTTCGCTACACTAAGGATCCTAAGGATTTAGTTAAGGTTCAAATGCCACTTAACTCAAGTCGTTCTGCTATGCGTGAAAACTTGATGACTGGTTTAGTTGATGCAGCTAGCTACAACTTTGCTAGAAAGCAAACCCAATTGGCATTGTTTGAACAAGGCCGTGTTTATGATCATGATGGTGGAACATTTAATGAACATGAACATTTAGCTGCTTTATATTCAGGCAATACCTTTGCTGAAAACTGGCAACACTTAACCCAAAAAGTGGACTTCTACTTTGTAAAAGGTCAATTGACTAACCTATTTACTGCAATTGGCATTGATCTCGAAAAGGTAGTCTACAAGGCTGAAGGCATCAAAGGGATGCACCCAACTAGAACCGCTGCTATTTACATTGATAAGCAATATGTTGGTATGATCGGTATGATTGCTCATGCTGTAACCCTTGCTGACAAGGCTCTTCGTGGTTCAGAACTTTATGGTTATGAAATTAACCTAGATGTAATTATTCCTATGCTTACTAAGGGCATGACTGCTACTCCAGCTCCTAAGTTCCCAGCAATTGAACGTGACCTTTCATTGTTAGTCAATAAAGATGTAACTAACCAAGAAGTTGAAAATGTCATTAAGTCTAATGCTGGTAAGTATTTGACAGCTCTTAAAGTAATTGATGTTTACGAGGGTAGTCACATTGAAGTTGGCAAGAAGAGTATAGCTTACAGTTTAACTTTCTTGAATAGAAAGGATACTTTAACTGATAAGGTCGTAAATAATGCAATGGACAAGATCAGAGCAGGTCTTGAAAACGATCTTGATATTAAAGTACGTTAATGGTTGACTTTAATGGTGTAAACCAATATCATTGATCAATGCAAAGAGAATTTAATTTCTGAGGAGTTAAAATAATATGCCTGAAAAATCTTATCCAATGACTGCTGAAGGTAAAGAAAAACTTCAAGCAGAATTAAAGAATTTAAAATTAGTTAAGCGTCCAGAAGTTATTGAACGTATTAAGGTTGCACGTTCATTCGGTGACTTATCAGAAAATTCTGAATACGATGCAGCTAAGGATGAACAAAGTCACGTAGAAGACAGAATTGCTCAAGTAGAAGACATGCTTAAGTACGCACAAGTTGTCGATGCTGACAGTGTTGATCCTAATGAAGTTTCAGTTGGTAAGACTGTTACCTATACTGAAGTTGGTACAGATGATGCTGAAACCTACACTATTGTAGGTAGTGATGAATCTGACCCATTAAATGGCAAGATCTCAAATGATTCACCAATTGCACAAGCACTCTTGGGCAAGAAGAAGGGTGAAACTGTATCAATTACCACTCCTGGTGGCCAATTTGACGTTGTAATCAACAATGTTGAAGCATAATAATTGAGAAGAGGAGTTAGGTAAAACTAACTCCCTTTTTGTTAGAAAGAAGGTCTTTTAAAATGAGAACAGTAGGAATTATCGGAATGGGTCATGTTGGTGCAACTGTCGCATATACTTTATTTACTCATGGAATGGTTGATGATTTAATTTTAATCGACAAAAATGAAGATAAAGTAAACGCTGAATACAATGATTTACATGATACTTTGGCTAGAAATGATAGTTATGTCAATGTAAGAAAGCAAGATTGGGATGGTCTTGAAGATGCCGATATTATTATTACTGCTTTCGGTGATATTGCAGCTTCAGTTAAGACTGGCGATCGTTTCGGCGAATTTGAATTAAATGCAAAAAATGCTAGACAAGTTGGTGCAGATATTAAGGAATCAGGCTTCCACGGAGTTTTGATCAATATTTCTAACCCTTGTGATGCAATTACTCAAATCTTGCAAGAAACTTCCGGTTTGAAGAAGAATCGTGTCTTCGGTACTGGTACTTTCCTCGATACTGCAAGAGTACAAAGAATTATTGGTGAAAAGTTAGGACAAGATCCACGTAATGTAGAAGGTTTTGTTTTGGGTGAACATGGTTCTTCTCAATTCACCGCTTGGTCAACGATCAGAGTTAACAATAAGATTGCTTTCCAATTATTTGGCGATGAAGAACAAGAAAAGATCAGTGAACAATCAAATAAGAACGCATTTGTTGTGGCAAACGGTAAAGGCTATACTAGTTATGCCATTGCTACTTGTGCAGTTCGTTTGGTTCAAGCTGTATTTAGCGATGCACGTTTATACTGTCCTGTTTCAGTTTATAATCCAGAATACAAGACTTACATCGGCTATCCAGCAATTATTGGCCGCGACGGTATTGAAGAAGTAATTGAATTGAAGCTTACTTCTGAAGAAAAGGAAAAACTTGAAGCAGCAGCTGATAAGATCAAGGAACACTTGGATCAATTGAAGAAAAAATAAAATATTGATTTAGATAAGAAGACGAGAAATTACAATTGCGTAATTTCTCGTCTTTTTAATTTTTCCAAAAAAATTTTCGTCTTTTTTGCGTAATAAATAGTGGGAGGTAAATTCAATGTCATTAAGTTAAGACATTGACAAATCTGACAATATTTTTTGAGACATTTATCGAATTACTTTTCTCGGTAAATGTCTTTTTTTGATAGCACAAATAAGCCATCCTAGGATAGCCACTTTTTAATTAATCTAAGCTGCCAAACGATAAGGAAAACTGATAACTAATTTTGCTTTTAAATTATGTTTATCTTTTCTTCCCGGTCGAATTGGAGTTATATAAGATGCCGTATCAAGCACTAATTGTGCAAAGCTTATATCTGAATTATCGCTTATCATAAAGTATCGTCGCCAAATACAGCAGGCCATTTTAAAATCTATTTGATATTGATATTTGCTTTTAACATATGGCTTTGAGCTGGCGGCTACTGATAAGCTCACTGCATCATACATTGCAAAATGGGCGTATATCTCCATATAAACAAATTGATCTTTTTTAGAATGAAACTGGACGCCGCTTAAGTCATATTTAAGCTCCCTAAAAGAAGTTTCTATTCCCCAGCGAAGATGATAGATCTCTTTCATTCTAGCTAGCGGGTATTTGTCCCGGTCTAAATTGGTGATCAGAACTTCCCACTCATCGTCTGAACCTGGTGGATTAATTCTAAACTTACAAATTCGAAATTTAACATTGCATATATCTTCATGGTCCCAGCGTGAATCTTTGGTATTTTTTGAGCGTACAGCCTTGTAATGATGTTTTTTATGGAATACCAGGTGAAGAAACTTTTCCGTATCTATGTGAGTTATATAGTAGCGATGCGATGCAGTTACTTTACAGGAAAGCTCGCTATCATATTCATGGCCTGACAATGTGGTAATTTTTTTAATAGCGCCATTCCCAGCTTTTGTTCGAATAACATAGTGACAATGCTTTAGCCGATTACAGGTTTCAATCAAATTAAAACTACTATAGCCACGATCCATTAAAACTAAAAAATCTTTTTCTTGTTTATCTAGATTCTTTAACATTGTTAGTGCCGCTTCACGCTCATCCATTTTTTGTCTGGGCTGAATGACCCTATCCAAATATAATTTATTCAAAACATCATAAAGAGCATTTACATGGATCTGACAATATTTTCTACCATCTTTGCCTTGAAAAATATTCTTTGATTTTGGATTAAAAGGCTGATCAAAATCGGAACCATCAATCGCTACAACTAAGTATTTGTCATCTAGTAATTGTGGTGCATTGTTTGCCTGACTAAGCTCAGCCATGATTTCTTTAAAACATTCTGGTTTTAATTTAGCCTTTTGTTGTTCGAAAGCCGAAGCGGTCATTCTAGAATTTATGTTAGGAAAAGCATGAAAAATTTTCGAGTTCAAACTGCCGGCTCCCATGTTTAGAATCAGCCTAATCAAATCAACGACATTGAGCTTACGACAACGGGTAAAGGCCTGATCTGAAACAGAGAAAGCATGAATATTAGTGGCGATTTTATTGATAATATTATCCATCAGTTTTAAAATATTTGAGTGAAGGGATTTCATAAGAGTCACAGCTTTCTATGAAAGACTGGATAATATGACGAAAGTGAGCAGAAGAGTAAATTAGACTCTGCTCACTTTTTATTTTACGTAGAAAAAGAACCGAATCAAAATAATTCGGTTCATAAAGTCTGATTTTCGTCAATGTCTTAACTTAATGACATTGACGAAAATGGTGGCTATTTATTTTTAGACGAAGTGCATCGTTTAAGCAGCGAAAATCAGGAAAAGCTTTTTAGTTTTATCGATTCTGGCGAGTTTTATCGCATGGGTGATAATGTTAATTCTGTTAGATCAAATGTCAGATTAATTATGGCAACAACTGAGAAGCCAGAAACAGCATTACTAGAAACATTTTTAAGAAGAATTCCGGTTAGAGTAACAGACCTATTGATGAAAGATTTGTTTTATTAAATTATCTTTTTTATCAAGAAGCCAAAAAGATTAGTAAGAAAATAGATGTAAATCAATATGTTTTATCAGCATTATTACAATTAAATAAAGCCGTAAATTTGTAATTTATAAAGATAAAAATATAATCTACCGTCAAAAGTTATGAAGCTTTGGCGACTTTTATTATTTCTTGCGCTATTTGAAATAGATAACAGCCCCATATAAATAAAAGCGCTTACAAAAATAAAATAAATAATTTTTTGAAAGGATAAAAGTTCAATTTATAAAATAAGATGTAAATACTTAAATTTGAAAAGTATATATTATTTTATTGGAGAGTGGTTATATCCAATTTTGCTTAATCTTTCGCTATTTATTAAAATTATGCATTGATAACAGTTATTTTATTAATTTGTAAAAATGAGGTAATCCCTATAATAACGCTAATGTAATCGGTTGAATAGTTTTAAAATGTGTGTAAACTTTAAGACAAGTAAAGACATGTAGTATTTCGAAAGAGTGAGCAAGATGACAGAAAATGTTTATACTGACTATTTTGTAAAAGAAGAAGATTTTGATAAGAATCATTTTCATTATAAAGAATTACATATTCCTGAAGGCGTTAAACCACAACCGTTAGCAGTGCCACCTGTTTTAAGTCCAGATAAAGAAACTGATACAGATATTTGGTTTACTATTGAATCAGTAGCAGGTGAAAGTCAAATTTTGCCAGGTGAAAAGACCAAGACATGGGGTTATAATGCACCATTATTAGGTAAAACTATGGTAGTAAAAACTGGAAAACGCGTCCATGTTACATTGAAAAATAGTTTATCTGAATTAACTACTTTTCACTGGCATGGAATGGATGTACCAGGACCAATTACAGATGGCGGCTGTCATGCACCAGTTTATCCAGGTGAAGAAAAGCAAATTGAATTTACAGTTAACCAGCCGGCAGCTTTAACCTGGCTTCATGCTCACCCATGTCCATCAACTGCTGCTCAAGTTTGGATGGGCTTGGCAATGGGAGTTGTAATTACTGATGAAAATGAAGCTAAATTACCAATTCCTAAGCAATATGGGGTAGATGAATTTCCAGTTATTTTACAAGATAGAACATACCACGAACATAATCAATTAGACTATCGCGCAGATTATGATCCAATGGGGGTTTTTGCGGAAACTCCATTAATCAATGGCGTAGTTCGCCCATTTATTGATGTAACTACCCAAAAAGTTAGATTGCTCTTCTTAGGTGGATCTAATCGCCGCGAGTGGCGGTTGCATTTTGACGATGACATTGTAATGACTCAAATTGCTGCAGATGACTCATTCTTGCCACATCCAGTTAAAATGACCAAACTTTTAGTAACACCAGGTGAAAGATTACAAGTTGTTGTTGATTTTAGTCAATATCATGATGGCGATATAGTAAATCTTTATACTGACGACTTTAAGCTGATCGAATTCCGTATTCATAAATTTGAACCAGATAATTCAGTAATTCCTGACACTTTGTTCACTGCAGATATTCCAGAAGTAGATCCAAGTTTACCTATTCGTAAGGTGACAATGGATGGACACAACATGATGAATGGTAAAGAATTTGCCATGCAAAGAATTGATATGAAGCAGGTCGTAGGCCAAGCAGAATACTGGGATGTTACTAATACCAATCCTAAAGATCATGGTATGCTGCATCCTTTCCACATTCATGGCACGCACTTCATTGTTGTATCACGAAATGGTCAAAAGCCTTATCCAAATGAAATTGGTTGTTATAAAGATACAATTGCAGTTGCACCAGGTGAAACTGTTAGATTATTAGTTAAATTTCCATTAGAAGGCGTCTTTATGTATCACTGTCACATTATTGAGCATGAAGATGCTGGTATGATGGCACAAATTGAAGTATACGATCCAGATCATCCAAAAACATATAAGTTAATGGATATGGAAACATTGACTAAAGCTTTTGCTAAAGAAAAGGGAATTAAACCTGAAGAAGTTTGGATGCCCGGAATGGACACCGAGGGCTGCGGCATGGCGATGAGTAAGGATGCAACAAGTAGTGCTAGCCACCACTAATATTAGGAGAAAAATCATGGTTGATAATTTATTTTGGAAAATTATTTGGGTTGTTGTTTATGCTGTTACAGCTTACTTTACCTTTACAGGAAATATGGGAATGGCTATGTATTGGATGGCTGGAGGGATGCTGAGTGAATCGGTAGTTTCATTAGTTTATCACTTTTTTCCACATAAAATGATGGCTAGTGAAATGAGTCGTTAGCAAGATAATTAAATTATTCAATTTTTAAAAACGGACAAGTAAATCTGCCCGTTTTTTTGTTATTTAGTTAAATTAATGGAATAAATTTTCTAAAAAAATAAAGTGCATGACCAAGATGATTTTCGAAACTGTCAAATCTTTTGTGTAAATAGTTCTTTCTCGTAAATTGATTTTTTAATTATTTATTTAATCAAAGTAGGATTCTAAG
>NZ_JAEHNT010000071.1:0-262 GCF_016742815.1 Lactobacillus sp. A27 | reverse complement strand
TGTGCAACCTGACTCTTATCAGGCGTATAGCCTGCTACTTCTGGCGTACCAACCGAGGCAAAGTTCTGATCAGCTACATCGTTCCACTTCGTCTTACCAGTCACTAAGTCTTTAGTTCCTGTCTGAGTAAAGTGAACGCTTTGCGTTACAGCACTTGGCGTCTTATTACCAGCACCAGTGTAGGTAATCGTACGAGTGACAGTATCTTGACGACTATCTGGGTTGGTAGCGTGAGTAAAGTGGACATCATATAATTGCATTG
>NZ_JAEHNT010000070.1:0-10707 GCF_016742815.1 Lactobacillus sp. A27 | reverse complement strand
CATGCCGAACACAGAAGTTAAGCTTCTTAACGCCGAAAGTAGTTGGTGGGCAACTGCCTGCGAGGAAAGGAAGCTGCCGTGCTCATGGAGGATTAGCTCAGCTGGGAGAGCATCTGCCTTACAAGCAGGAGGTCACAGGTTCGAGCCCTGTATCCTCCATCGAGTCGTTAGCTCAGTTGGTAGAGCAACGGACTTTTAATCCGTGGGTCGAGGGTTCAAGTCCCTCACGGCTCATGACCCTAATTTGCGGGTGTGGCGGAATTGGCAGACGCGCTAGATTTAGGTTCTAGTGTTTTCGGACGTGTGGGTTCAAGTCCCACCACCCGTATTGCCAACCACATATTGACAATATGCCGATTTAGCTCAGTTGGTAGAGCATCTGTCTTGTAAACAGGGGGTCGTACGTTCAAGTCGTATAATCGGCATTTATATTTTGCGGAAGTAGTTCAGTGGTAGAACATCACCTTGCCATGGTGGGGGTCGCGGGTTCGAATCCCGTCTTCCGCTTTCATCAACACGCCGGAGTGGCGGAATTGGTAGACGCACGGGACTTAAAATCCCGCGGTTGGTTTCAACCGTATCGGTTCGACTCCGATCCCCGGCATTGATGATGCGCCCTTAGCGCAACTGGATAGAGTGTCTGACTACGAATCAGAAGGTTGAAGGTTCAAATCCTTCAGGGCGCATATAACGGGAAATGGCTCAGTTTGGTAGAGCACCTGGTTTGGGACCAGGGGGTCGCAGGTTCGAATCCTGTTTTCCCGATTGTATCTAAATGGTATTAGTTACATTTTTGGCGGTGTAGCTCAGCTGGCTAGAGCGTCCGGTTCATACCCGGGAGGTCGAGGGTTCGATCCCCCCCGCCGCTATATTGTAAACTTGGACCTTTAGCTCAGTTGGTTAGAGCAGACGGCTCATAACCGTCCTGTCGTAGGTTCGAGTCCTACAAGGTCCATTACATATGTATATTAATATCGCGGGATGGAGCAGTCTGGTAGCTCGTCGGGCTCATAACCCGAAGGTCGTTGGTTCAAATCCAGCTCCCGCAATTTGGTCCATTGGAGCAGTGGTTTATCTCGCCTCCCTGTCACGGAGGAGATCGTGGGTTCAAATCCCACATGGACCGTAAGATGGCTCGGTAGCTCAGTTGGTAGAGCAAAGGATTGAAGCTCCTTGTGTCGGCGGTTCGATTCCGTCCCGCGCCATCAAGCTGGAGGAGTAGCGAAGTGGCTAAACGCGGCGGTCTGTAAAACCGCTCTCTCTGAGTTCGGCGGTTCGAATCCACCCTCCTCCATAATAGGGATATCGTATAATGGTAGTACATCGGTCTCCAAAACCGCTGATGTGGGTTCAATTCCTACTATCCCTGTTTACCTTCATGGCGGAATTGGTGAAGGGGTTAACACACCGGTTTGTGGATCCGGCATGCATGGGTTCGAATCCCATATTCCGCCCTAGTATTGGGATATAGCCAAGTGGTAAGGCATTAGACTTTGACTCTAACATGCGCTGGTTCGAATCCAGCTATCCCAATTCTAAATAATTTAATAACTTATGGCGGTGTAGCCAAGTGGTAAGGCAGAGGTCTGCAAAACCTTAATCGTCGGTCCGAATCCGACCTCCGCCTTATCAACAAGATAAGTTGATAATTTAATTTAATATTATGGCGGTGTGGCGGAATTGGCAGACGCGTCAGACTCAAAATCTGGTGTCCATTACGGACGTATCGGTTCGACCCCGATCACCGCTATTATTTTAAAGTGATTCATTTTTGAATCACTTTTTTTGTTTATTGAGATATATTTGTAATTTTTCATTATAAATTGCAGTTAGTTTAAGTAATCTTTATAATGCTAAATATGGAGGTATTTAAATGAATATTGGTCTTTATACCGATACATATTTTCCCCAGATAAGTGGCGTGGCTACTTCTATTAAGACGTTAAAAGATGCGCTGGAAAGACAGGGGCATAATGTATTTATTTTTACGACAACGGATCCTAATGTAAAAAAAGGCACAGTTGAACCTAATGTCTTTCGTTTTAGCAGTATTCCTTTTGTTTCGTTTACTGATCGTAGAATTGCATTTAGAGGACTTTTCGAAGCTACTAAGGTGGCTAAGGAAGTCAATTTAGATATAGTTCATACTCAAACTGAGTTTGCATTGGGTACTATTGGAAAATACGTAGCTCATCAGCTAGATATTCCAGCTATTCACACTTACCATACGATGTATGAAGATTACTTGCATTATATTTTGAATGGACATTTATTGCGGCCATATCACGTGAAGCAATTTGTAAAAAGCTATTTAAAAAATATGGATGGCTGTATTGCTCCTAGTGGCCGAGTAGAAGAATTATTAAGACGTTACGGTGTCCAAATTCCGATTCGGGTGATTCCTACCGGTGTAGATATTCAGAGCATGAATAGTGATGCAAATCGTGATGTACGAAAAGATCTTGGTATCGATGCAGATGCACCAGTTATATTGACGTTAAGTAGAATTGCTGCTGAGAAAAAAATAAATCATATTTTGAATGTATTACCAGCAATTATAGAAGAAATACCTAATGTTAAATTTGTGATCGCTGGTGATGGTCCAGATGTTAAAGTGCTCCAAGAGCAAGTTGAGCGTTTAACTTTAGAAGATTACGTAATCTTTGCAGGAAATGTTGACCATGGAGATGTAGGAAATTACTACCGCATGGCAGATATTTTTGTCTCTGCTAGTGATACTGAAACTCAAGGATTAACATATGTTGAAGCTTTAGCAGCCGGCACACCTTGTGTTGTTTATGATACTGATTATACGGAAAATATCTTTGACAAAGATATTTTTGGACGAAGATTTAATACGCAACAAGAGATGCAAGAAGAAATTATTTCTTTGCTTAAGCAAAAACGGGCAAAAATCCCACAAGAAATATTGCAAAATAAGTTGCAGAGTATTTCATCGGATCAATTTGCTACAAATGTGCATGATTTTTATCAGTATGTAATTGATCATTATCAGCCCAAGCATGAAGAAGATTAAAAAAGAGGATATAGATGATTAGAATTAATATGTTCTCACAAGCTGATTCCGTTAAAGGTCAAGGGGTCGGCTCAGCATATAACGAATTAATTAAATTATTGAGAACGCATTTAGTAGATGAATTTTATGTAACAATAAATAAATATGGCAATAGTGATTTAACACATTACCATACGATTAATCCAACTTATTATGCTAATAGTTTTTCACCAGCACGTGGTAGAAAAATTGGCTATGTTCATTTTTTGCCAGATACTTTAGAGGGCTCAATTAAATTACCAGGCGTTGCAAAAAAAGTATTTTATCAATATATAATTGATTTCTATAAACGCATGGATCAAATTGTAGTAGTTAATCCAATTTTTATTGATAAATTGGTCAATTATGGTATTGAACGCGATAAAGTTAAGTACATTCCTAATTTTGTTTCTAAAACTGAATTTTATGAGGAATCACTTGCAAGCAAAAATGCATTTCGTCATGAATTGGGGTTACCGCTAGATAAATTTGTAGTTTTTGGCGATGGCCAAGTTCAGGAAAGAAAGGGAATAGATGATTTTGTCAAAATGGCAAAAGCTAATCCAGATGTTCAATTTATTTGGGCAGGTGGCTTTTCTTTTGGCAAGATTACGGATGGCTACAGTCACTATAAAGACATGGTAGATAATCCGCCTAAAAATTTAACTTTTGCTGGTATTGTCGATCGCAAAAAACTGGTTAAATATTTGAACATTGCTGATTTATTCGTGTTGCCATCATATGATGAATTGTTCCCAATGTCTGTTTTGGAGGCATTTAGCTGTGGCACGCCAGTACTTCTGCGTGATTTAGATTTATATAAGGCTATTATTGATGGTTATTATATGAGTGGCCAAGATTTCGGCGAAATGAATCAAGCTTTACAAAAGGCCAAAAGCGATCCACATCTGTTGAAGAAATATAGTGATTTGTCTATTAAAGCAAGTCAAGAATATTCAGAAGACCGATTAGCCCATATTTGGAATGATTTTTATCATGAGCAATACAAATTGGGCAAGGAATTGGGACAAATTCATTAATGAATAAAAAGCATTTATGGGGCATCTTGATTGTATTGGCAATCAGTGCCTTTGTCTTATATATGGATCTGAAGTCAACACCATTATCAGAAATATTAAAGGCGGCTCATGGTCTTAATATTGTAGCTTTAATAATGGTATTTGGCTTAATGCTTCTGTCATATGTTTGTGAAGCGGGGATCTTAGCCACATTAGCTCATCGTAAAGAAGAGCCTAAAAGATCTGCATGGTCATTTTTGCGAATTCCAATTATTCAGGCTTTATTTAATGCGATTACACCAATGTCAACTGGTGGTCAGCCATCACAATTGGCAGCGATGATTCAAATGGGGATGGAAGGTGGTAGATCAACTTCCATTCTATTAATGAAATTCATTATTTATCAGATCGTAGTTTTATTCGCCTATGTCTTTACGATTATCTTTGGCTTTCATATGGTAATGACTAAATTTGCGGGGCTAGCTATATTTATTGCAATCGGCTTTTTGATCCACGTTAGTTCCATCATTTTCTTATTAGCAATCATGTTTGCCTATCATTTTACAAAGAATGCAACTAACGCTTTAATGAATTTGCTGGCAAAGTTCATTAAAAAAGAGCGTGTTGAAAAATGGCGTGCTGCTACTTTAGAAAAGATTGATACTTTTTATGCAGAAAGTCAGAAATTGAAGAAAGAAAAAAAGAAGCTGATTGTAGCTTCGACTTTGACTGTTTTACAGCTATTATTCTTTTATTCAATTCCATTTATGGTACTGACAGCTTTAAATGTGCCATGTTTATGGGCTAATGTCACGCAGATGAATATTATGATTATTATGTTCATGGCGATTATCCCTATTCCAGGTGCATCTGGTGGTGCGGAATACAGTTTTCAGACTTTATTCTCCACGTTTGTTTCTTCTCATGGTGCTTTGATTTTAGCAATGTTTATTTGGCGCTTTTCAACTTACTTTTTCGGAATGATTTTAGGTATCTTTGGTTGGATTTTTAAACCTAAAAAGATAAAAAGTTCAGAAAGTAATTAATTTTTCTTAAAAGAAATGCGTCTTGTTTAAATCAGTAGTAAGATAAAATATCGTAATGAGAGGAGAAAGCAATGGAACGTACCAAGTCTTTTTTTAAATGGTTAACGCAAACTAAACTTGGCTTTTTTACGATTGTTTTAGTACTGTTTTGGTTAAAAACATATTTTATATATTTAACGAAGTTTAATTTGGGTGCGGTTGGTCCAATGCAGCAATTTCTGCTTTTGATCAACCCGATACCATCAGGGATGCTCTTGTTAGGTATTGGCTTATTCTTTAAAGGGCGAAAGTCATATTGGATTATCCTAGTAATAGATTTTTTACTAACGCTGTGGCTTTTTGCAAATATACTTTATTATCGTGAATTTTCGAATTTCTTGTCATTTTCGATAATAAAAACTTCAGGTTCGACTTCAGATAATTTAGGAAAAAGTATTGCAGGAATTACTTTAGCTAGTGATTTTCTGGCCTTTATCGATATTGCCGCAATTATTGCTTTATTAATCACTAAAGTCATCAAAATGGACGTACGTCCTTTAAAACTTAAAGTCAGTTTATTAGTAGAATTGCTGGCAGTTAGTTTAATGGGCCTTAATTTATTGATGGCGCAAAAAGATCGTTCTGGTCTTTTAACTAGAACTTTTGACAATAATTATATTGTTAAATATCTAGGCATTAATGAATATGCCATTTATGATGGTTATAAGATGGCGCAGACGAATGCGCAGATGGCTAAAGCTAACGTATCTGATCTGCGCTCAGTTAGACAATACCTAAAAGCAAACTATGTCAAACCTAATCCTGCTTATAACGGTGTAGCCAAGGGTAAAAATGTCTTGGTTATTCACTTAGAGAGTTTCCAACAGTTTTTAATTGGCTATAAATGGAAGGGCAAGGAAGTAACCCCTAACTTAAATAAGATTTATCATCAAAAAGATACGATTAGTTTTGATAATTTCTTTAATCAGGTTGGTCAGGGAAAGACCTCTGATGCTGAAATGATGTTGGAAAACTCATTGTTTGGGTTGCAATCAGGTTCAGCCATGTCGACTTATGGCACTTCTAATACCTTTGAAAGTGCTCCAGCTATATTGCATCAACAAGCTGGTTATACGACTGCCGTAATGCATGGTGGTGCAGGCTCATTTTGGAATAGAGATAATGCGTATAAATCATTCGGCTATCAATATTTCATGCCACTTTCATACTTTAAGAATAAGCCAGGCTATTATATCGGTTATGGTCTGAAGGATAAGATCTTCTTCGATCAATCAATTAAGTATATTGAACGTTTACCGCAACCATTTTATTTAAAAATGATTACAGTTACTAACCACTATCCATATAATTTGGATAAGAAAAATCAGTCAATTGATAAGACTAATACAGGGGATGAAACTGTAGATGGTTATGTGCAAACCGCGCATTATCTTGATCAGGCTATCGGTGAATTAATGCGTTGGATGAAGAAGACTGGTCTTGATAAAAAGACGTTGATTGTCTTTTATGGTGACCACTATGGTATTTCAGGTAATCACCATAAAGCCAGTGCTGAATTGCTTAAGAAAGATTCTTTCAATGATTTTGATAATCTGCAATTCCAGCGTGTCCCATTGATGTTCCACATGAAGGGATTAAAAGGTGGCATTAATCACACTTATGGTGGTGAAATTGATGTTTTGCCAACTTTATTAAATCTATTAGGCATCAAGGACAAAGATACTATTCAGTTTGGCTATGATTTGCTTAGCAAAAATGCACCACAAATTGTTGCTCAACGAAATAGCGATTTTATTACTCCTGAATATTCTAAAGTAGGCAGTGATTATTATGATACGAAGACTGGGGAAAGAATTAAGCCTGATAAGAAATTGAAAGCAAAGCTTACTACAATTTCTAACAAGGTGACAACACAGCTTTCTTTGTCTGATCGTGTAATTGATGGTAATTTGCTCCGCTTTTATCGTCCAAAGTGGTTTACTAAGGTTAAGCCAAAGGATTATGATTATAACAAAGCAACTTCATTGAAGCGGTTGTTCGATGATCCAAGCAAGACATCACTCTGGTATCAAAATCATCAAAAATCGACACAAAAAGATTTTAAGACTGATGCGCCAGAACTTAAAAAATAACTGCAAAAATAAGCAATTTGTGATAAAATTTATTGGTAAGTGTATGTGTGTATTGGAGGCAGCGCATTGTATAATTTAATTATGACGCTACTAATCATTGTTTCAATCTTAATCGTTATTGCAACAATGATGCAGCCACAAAAACAACAAGATGCATTGAACGCCTTATCTGGCGGTGCCGTTTTTAGTGGTCAAACCAAAAAACGTGGTTTTGAGGCATTTATGGAAAAAGTAACCGCAGTTTTATTGGTTCTCTTTTTCGTCTTTGCTATTATTCTAGCTTATATGTCTACAAAATAAATTTTGTACCTCCCGATCAAAAGTGATGGGGAGGCTTTTTTTATATTTTAAAAGATCGGAGATTAATTACATGGCACAAAACGAAAAAATTTTGGCCGGTGTTTTAGAAATTTTTCGCCATAATCCACAAAAACAATTTCGCGTAGATCAAATTGAACGAGAAGCGCGTCGTGAAAGATTGGGTAATTTTACTGAATTAATTAAAGCTCTTTCTTTCTTAGAACATGCAAATAAAATTATTACTGATGGTAAGGGACAATATCAATTAGCCCAAGCAGATACAATCGTCGAAGGTATTTTTAAAGCCAATGACAAGGGTTTTGGTTTTGTAAAGTTAGACGATGAAAATGTTGATGACGTTTTTATTGCAGCTGATTACACAAAGTATGCCGTTGATGGTGACCGAGTAAAGGTAAAGATTGTTGCTGATGGTAATCCTTGGAATGGCAAAGGACCAGAAGGTCGAATCGAAGAGATCCTAGAACGTGGCCTTGAAAGCTTAGTCGGTGAATTCCATCCACTAACTGATGAACAAAGAAAGATCAGTCCTTTTATTGGATATGCTTTAAGCAATAATAAAAAGTTGCACAAATATCGTGTATATTTATCCGAAAATGGTCTGATCCCACAGATGGGCGACATGGTAAAGGTATCTATCAAGGACTATCCTGAAGAAGATTATCCTGAATCTATGACTGGTGCAGTTACTAAGATTATTGGTAACAAGAGTGATCCAGGTGTAGATATCATGTCAATTGTTTCTGCTCATGACGTTCGTACTGATTGGCCAGAAGATGCAATGGCACAAGCTAATGCAATTCCTGATCATGTTACTGAAGAAGAGAAAAAAGGTCGAGTAGATATTACAGATCAGCCTGCAGTAACCATTGATGGGGATGATTCTAAAGACTTTGACGACGCCGTTGTTTTATGGAAATTGCCTAACGGAAATTATCATTTAGGTGTCCACATTGCCGATGTATCACACTATGTCAAAGAAAATACACCTTTAAATGAAGAAGCATTTGCTCGTGGTAACAGTACATACTTGGTAGACCGAGTTATTCCAATGTTGCCATTTAGACTTTCAAATGGTATTTGTTCATTAAATGAAGGTGTAGATCGTCTTGTTTTGTCCTGTGACATGGAAATTACACCAGAGGGTAAGAGAGTAGGCTACAAGATTTATCCTTCTGTTATGCGTTCACATGGTCGTATGACTTACAATAAGGTTAATAAGACCTTAAAGGGTGAAATGGATGGCTTAGAGGACAAGTATGTAAAATTACGTCCAATGCTCGAAGAAATGGCTGATTTGCATGCTATTTTATACAAACAACGTCATAGACGTGGTGCCATTGACTTTGAAGAACCAGAAGCAAAAATTATTGTTGATGATCAAGGCAAGCCAACTGACATCGTATTGCATGAACGTGGTACTGCCGAAAAAATGATTGAGTCATTTATGTTGATGGCTAATGAAACTGTTGCTGAAGATTTCTTTAGAAAGCATGTTCCATTTTTATACCGTGTTCACGAAACACCAGATGCTGAAAGAATTAAGAGTTTCTTCGAATTTTGTAGTGCATTTGGCTTAAATATTCACGCTGATCCAGAGAATATCAAGCCACTTGATTTGCAAAAGGTTGTATCTAAGACTATGGGTACACCAGAAGAAGCTGTAGTGCAAATGATGATGCTACGTAGTTTAAAGCAAGCACATTATTCTGAAGATGCATTGGGTCACTTTGGTTTAGCAGCAAAATACTACACTCACTTTACTTCACCAATTAGACGTTACTCTGACTTGATGGTGCACAGAATGATTCACGCATATCAAGAAAATGGAACTACCGAAGACATGCAGAAGCATTTTGCTAGTTACTTGCCAGATGTTGCTGAACAAACTTCTACTCAAGAACGTCGTTCAATCGATACTGAACGTGAAGTAAATGACTTGAAGATGACTGAATATATGGCAGATCAAGTGGGTCAACACTTTGATGCCGTAGTTTCATCAGTTACTAGTTTTGGTATGTTCATTCAATTGCCTAATACTGTTGAAGGCTTAGTACACATTTCTAATTTAACGGATGATTTCTATAGCTTTAATGAAAAGTCATTGACGTTAACTGGACGTGGTACACATAAGCAATATAAGATAGGGATGCCTATTAAGGTTACCTTGATTAATGCTAACGTTGAGCAGCATCAGTTAGACTTTGAAGTTTATGACCCTAACGCTCCTAAGAAGAAGCATAACGATCGAGGGATGAACAATCGTCGTCGTGGCAACCGCGGATTCCATAATAATCACGGGCACCGTGGTAGCGGCAATTATAATAGTCGTGGTAATCACCGCAGCCGTAATCAAGGAAATAGAAGAAATCAGAGAAACTTTAAACATTAGGAGAGATTCTTAATGAAAAAAGAAAAAGATGATAATCTAATTGCGCAAAATAAAAAGGCACGGCATGACTATTTTATTAAAGAAACTGTCGAAGCAGGAATTGCATTAACAGGGACTGAGATAAAGTCTATTCGTGCACGCAGAATAAACTTGCGTGATGGATATGTTCAAATTTATGGTGGTTCTGCTTATTTAGAGAATGTTCATATTAGTGAATATAAGCAGGGCAATCGTTATAATCATGATCCTTTAAGAAGTAGACGCCTTCTTTTGCATAAAAAAGAAATTGCACGGTTAGCTAAGGCACAATCTGAACGTGGAATCGCCATTATTCCGTTAAAGGTGTATTTAAAGCACGGTTTTGCCAAAGTTCTAATAGGTGTAGGACAAGGTAAAAAGGAATATGACAAGCGTCAAACAATTAAGGAAAGAGATCAAAAGCGTGAAATTCGCCGAAAGTATGGCATCTGATAGCATCGTAATCGCAGGATTGCGGTGCTATTTTTGTATTTTTGAAAAAATTTTAAATAAAAATATGAGAGCTAAAGTTCGTTAATTGAAGGCAGAGTGCTATTTTATATAGCAAATAAGATTAGTGAACGCTAAATAAGCAAATAAAAATAAGTGATAATGTTACAACGTTGCCTAGCGTTTCTATTAGAACTCGAACAAAAGAGGGATTTGCCAAAAAAGAGAAAGTAGGGTAAATTAATAAAGTCGTCTTGAGAGATGACGAAGAGCTCGA
>NZ_JAEHNT010000069.1:0-3947 GCF_016742815.1 Lactobacillus sp. A27 | reverse complement strand
GTCCGTATCTAAGCAAGTTGGTGTTCTGGTTAGCGTAAGCTAACGAGCCACTAAGCCCTAGACTTCAGTCTAGGGTAGTTGACTGAAAAGCACTAAAAGTAGATCAAAAGGAAAGCTGAAATTGCTTTCCTTTTTTAATTCATTTTTTACACTTTTCATGGTATTTTAGTCTTAGTAAAAGTAGAAAGGAATTTCGGACATGACTGTTAAAAAATTAGAGAATAGCAGCGATGTAAATGTAGTGACTGAAGAAGTTAAGATTTTAACCGACTTGCTTAACGAATCTACAGAACAATTAATTGGTAAAGAACTTTTTACTAAGATTCAAAATTTAATTAAGATTTCTGCAAATAAAAATTATCAAGAACTTGAAGATCAAATCGCCAGTTTAGATAATCGTGAAATGATCGTCGTTGCTCGTTATTTTGCTACATTACCACTTTTGATTAATATTTCAGAAGACGTGGAATTAGCCAGTAAAGTTAATGTATTGAACAATACTGATCAAGATTACTTGGGGAAATTAAACGACACTATTAATATTGTTGCGCAAAAGAAGAATGCCAAAGAAATTTTGGAAAAGGTAAATGTAGTACCTGTTTTAACTGCACACCCAACTCAAGTTCAAAGAAAGACTGTGCTTGAATTAACGGATAAGATTCACACTCTCTTGCGTAGTTATCGTGAAGTTAAAAATGGCATTATCAATCGTGATGAATGGACAGAAGAATTACGTGCTTGCATCGAAATTTTAATGCAAACGGATATTATCCGTGGCCATAAATTGAAGGTATCCAACGAAATTACCAACGTATTGACTTACTATCCTAAGTCCTTAATTCCTGCAATTACTAAGTTTACTGCTCGTTATAAGGAATTAGCTAAAAAGCATGGCTTGGATATTGCTAATGCTACACCTATTACAATGGGGATGTGGATCGGCGGCGACCGAGATGGTAATCCATATGTTACTGCAGATACTTTGAAATTAAGTGCAACACTTCAAAGTCAAGTCATTTTTGAATATTACATCAAACAAATCAATCAACTTTATCGTTCGATTTCTTTATCCACTTCTTATATGAAGCCTTCAACTGAAGTGATGCATTTATCTGAATTATCAAATGATGATTCGCCATTCAGAACTAATGAACCATACAGACGTGCTTTCTACTATATTGAAAGTCGTTTGGTTCGTACTGAACAAAAATTACTAAATATCACTAATCAACATAGTTTCCTTAAAGAACGTGATCTTGAACATTTAAATCAGATTCCTGTTTATGAAGATGCGCAAGAATTTAAAGCAGACCTAGAAGTTATTAAGCGTTCATTGGAGGAAAATCGCGATCAAGCAGTAGTCAAGAGTTACTTCACTGAAATTTTAGAAGCAATTGATGTTTTTGGCTTCCATTTAGCTACAATCGATATGAGACAAGATTCTAGTGTTAATGAAGCATGTGTTGCAGAACTACTTAAGAGTGCAGAAATTTGTGATCATTATAGCGACTTAAGCGAAAAGGAGAAGGTAAGTCTTTTACTTAACGAATTGAATAATGATCCTCGTAATTTGCACTCAAATAACAAGCCTAAATCAGAATTATTGCAAAAAGAATTGAAGATTTACAAAACTGCTCGTGATCTTAAGGATCGTTTAGGCGAAGATGTGATCAAGCAACATATTATTTCTCATACTGAAAGTGTTTCAGATATGTTGGAACAAGCAATCATGCTCAAGGAGTATGACTTGCTCGACAACGAAAATGCTCGAATTCAAGTTGTACCTTTATTTGAAACCGTTGAAGATTTAAACAATGCACGTGATATCATTAAAGAATACTTGAATTTAGGCATTGTTAAGAAATGGCTTGCTTCTCAACACAATTATCAAGAAATAATGTTAGGCTACTCAGATTCTAACAAAGATGGTGGCTACTTAGCTTCATGCTGGAATCTTTACAAGGCTCAAAAAGATTTAACTGCTATTGGTGAAGAATTAGGCATTAAGATTACTTATATGCATGGCCGTGGTGGTACTGTCGGTCGTGGTGGTGGTCCATCTTATGAAGCAATTACCGCACAGCCATTTAAGTCAATCAATGATCGTATTAGAATGACTGAACAAGGCGAAATTATTCAAAACAAGTACGGCAATAAAGATACTGCATACTATAATTTAGAGATGCTAGTTTCAGCCACAGTCGATCGTATCACTTCTAAACAAATTGTTAGTGAAGACCATATTGCAGATTTCCGTTCATCAATGGATAAAATCGTTACTGAAAGTAATGAAGTTTATAAGAAATTAGTCTTTGAGAATTCAAACTTCTTAAATTACTTCTTGCAAGCAACACCAATTAAAGAGATTTCAAATCTTAATATTGGTTCACGTCCAGCTTCGAGAAAGAAACTGTCTGACTTCTCAAGCTTAAGAGCTATTCCATGGGTATTTTCTTGGTCACAAAGTAGGGTAATGCTCCCAGGCTGGTATGGTGTAGGTTCTGCCTTTAAACACTTTATCGATGCTGATCCAAGTAATTTAAAAGAATTACAGATGATGTATCAAGGCTGGCCATTCTTCCATTCATTACTTTCTAATGTGGATATGGTTTTATCAAAATCTAATATGGAAATTGCCAAGCAATATGCTGAACTATGTCAAAATGAAAAAACAAAGGCAGTTTTTGACATTATTTATCAAGAATGGAAATTGACTAGACAAATCATTCTTCAAATTGAAGGACACGATGATCTACTTAAGGATGCACCAAACTTGAAGAACAGTTTAGCAGCTAGAATGCCATACTTTAATATTTTGAACTACATTCAACTAGAAATGATCAAACGTGATCGTGAAGACGAAATTCAAGGCGTCTTCCAAAGTATCATTCCAATTACTATTAATGGTGTGGCCTCAGGACTTCGTAATTCGGGATAGAATTTTTATATTAATAATTAAAAATAGGATGATTGTATATAAAAACTACAATCATCCTATTTTTCAGCCTAATAAGCAATATTTAAGCATCATTAAAATCCACAGATGTGCTGGATAGACAATATAGAAGAAATATTTAGTTAGCAAACTCTTTTGCCTCGCTTACCATTGTAAAGAAGTATAAATGGGATGACAGCAATCATCATCCACTCACTATCAAAGGTTAGTGAAGAATATAAACTAATGTTAGCGACTTGAGCATTATGAATTGCTTTAATTAAAATCAAAAAACGCCAAATAAAAATGCCAATTGATTCGACTGTCAGCTTATGATAAGCAAAATAGAAGATCAATAAAACTGGTAAAAGATATAATCCACCTTCAAAAGGTAAACTAAAAATTCCTAAGATAATTGTTAGAAGTAAATAGCACCGCGCTTTTTATTTTCTCTAAATAATTCTAAACTCCAAATTAATCCTAAAAAAATTGTCAAAGTGACTAAGATATTGTTACCTTCTAGGATTGAATAAATAGGTATTAACATGGTCGAAAATCATGAAAATAACAGCTATTGTCTTTAATTGATTACCATCCAAACTAAATATTTTTTTATTCATCTCATCATCCTTTATTGAATTACTTTCTTTATTGAATTACTTTGATAATTATTATCCTGTATTATTTAAGCGATACAATAAAAACTTAAAACGAGATAAATAGTTTTGATACATATGTCTATGAATCCAAGACTATATCCAATATATTTTTTACCTCTTTAAAATTATTTTGATGGGCAGAATTAATCTAAAAATCAATATTTAGATGCCAACTATCTTGATTTACTGCCAGTAGTGAATCAAGATAGTTTTTCATTTCCGGTAATTTTTGAGCAATTAGCTGGTAAGCATGATTAGTTTTAAATTGAGCTTTTTCTACTCTAAGTCAAGTGTTATCAACGATTTTAAGCAATTTTATTTTGAAATACAGGCCTAATCGGGAAATGGCTCCC
>NZ_JAEHNT010000068.1:0-4826 GCF_016742815.1 Lactobacillus sp. A27 | reverse complement strand
AAGGCTTAACTCCGAAAGAATATCGGAATCAAGCCTCTATTAATCCTGTATTTTAAACTGTCTAATTTTTAGGTCTCAGTTCAGAATAATCCTAGATCATTTTTTATATTATTTTTCGTATTCGGTTAAAGCATCCTTAACCCATTCTTCGTTGCGTTCACCATGTGCATTCAATTCAACTACACGCTTAGTTGAATCCCAACTATCATCTACTCGTGTAATAGTTAGTTGCAAATATTCATCAGGCAAATCGGTCATTACCAACTGAGGCCATTCAATTACTACCAAGCCAGGTTCAGCCAAATAGCCATCTAAGTCAATTGATGATAAATCATCATTCTCTAAACGATAAAAGTCCATATGGAAAAGCGGTAATTTAGCTTCACGGTATTCACGCACAATAGTAAAAGTTGGGCTTTTTACAGGTCGATGTACGCCTAGTGTGCGTCCTAAGCCCTGCGTAAGAGTGGTTTTTCCGGCACCCAAATCACCATTTAATAAGAGCAAATCATGCGGCTTAGCCGTTTTGGCCAAAGATGCACCTAACTTTTGCATCTCCTCTGCAGAATTAATTTCTAACTTAGTCATTATTTTTCATCCTTTGCTAAAGCTTGAGCAGCTGTAACAATTGCTAAATCATAAATATCTTGTTCACTACAGCCACGAGATAAGTCATTAACTGGTGCAGCCAAACCTTGTAAGATTGGACCTACAGCAGTGAAGCCGCCCAAACGTTGAACCATCTTGTATGCAATATTTCCTGATTGAAGCTCTGGGAAGACAAAGACATTTGCATGTCCTGCTACTTTAGAACCAGGTGCCTTCTTTTCACCAACAGCTGGAACAAATGCGGCATCAAATTGCAATTCACCATCTGCTGGAATTTCCGGATGACTCTTTTGGAACATTGCAGCTGCATCATGAACCTTATCAACCATTGATCCTTCAGCTGAACCTTTAGTAGAAAAGCTTAAAAAGGCTACTTTAGGATCAATTTCAGCCATCTTAGCTGTTTGTGCTGATTGATAACCAATTTCAGCCAAAGTCTCTTCATCAGGCTCAATATTAATTGCACAATCAGCAAAAATATATCTTTCATCACCTTTTTCCATTACAAAGGCGCCAGATACACGATGCATCCCTTCAGCAGCATGGATTAATTGCAAAGCCGGCAAAACAGTATTGGCGGTTGAATGAGCTGCACCGGATACCATTCCATCTGCTAAGTCCATCTTTACTAACATTGTACCGAAATAGTTTTCCTTAGCTAATTTGGCTTTAGCCTCGGCTGCACTAGTATCTTTTCTTCTAGCTGCTATAAATGCCTTTACCATTTTATCTAAATCCGCATAATTATTTGGATCATAAATCTTTACCCCGGTAAGATCCAAATTATTTTCTTCCGCTATTTTGGCGACATTTTCTTTTTTGCCAATTAAAATTGGCTCAACTATCCCGTCTTTATTCAAATTAGAAACGGCAGTCAAAATTCTTAAATCGTCACTTTCAGGAAAAACAATTCTTTTTTTGTCTTTTGCTGCTTCAACTTGCTTTTTAAATAATGAAAATACACTCATATATATACCTCTTATGCTAAATCAGATTTATTCACTGTTTCTGGCAATTGCCAATCAATAGGCGTCTCGCCAAAATTAAGCAATGCCGTATTACAACGTGAAAATGGTCGAGAACCAAAAAATCCTCGATCAGCTGAAAATGGACTCGGATGAGATGATTTTATAATAAAATTCTTACTTTGATCAATTAATGGGATTTTATTTTGAGCAAATCTACCCCATAAAATAAAAACAACCTTTCCACGTTTACTTAAAGCCTTAATCGCAGTGTCTGTTACATCTTCCCATCCCTTACCTTGATGGCCGTTAGCATGACCATAAGGAACAGTTAGCACAGCATTTAAAAGCAAGACGCCTTGGTCGGCCCATTTCTTTAAATAGCCATGGTTAACCGGACGAGCACCAACATCATCATAAAGTTCCTTATAAATATTTCTAAGTGATGGTGGCAATGGTGTACCTGGCATAACTGAAAAGCTCATGCCATTTGCTTGTCCCGGATTATGATATGGATCTTGGCCCAAAATCACTACTTTAGTTTTGTTAAACGGTGTTAATTTAAAAGCAGTAAAAATATGATACATATCTGGAAAAATACGTTTAGTAGAATATTCTTCTTTTAAAAAATTATGTAATTCGTGATACTTATCACTTGCAAAAACTGGATCTAAAATTTTATCCCAGTCATTACCAATTAATTCTTTAGCCAAGTCTTACACCCTCTTTTCTAATCTCCTTTATGGTATCATTAATTTAATAGTAATTGGGAGGAAATTTTATGATCAAATTGGTGGCTTGCGATCTCGATGGTACATTATTTAATTCTAATATGTCCGTTTCTGAAGCAAATATTCAAGCTGTGAAAAATGCACAAAATAACGGTATTGAATTTTTAATTGCTACCGGTCGAGCTCCACGTGAATCTCGCGCAGTTCTAAAAGATGCTGGTTTACATACTGGTTTTATCAATTTAAATGGAGCCCTAGTTTTCGATGAAGACGGCAAATTAATGGTCAAACATAAAATCCCAACTTCTAAGGCTTTAAAACTTGTTGAATTATTACATCAGGCAGGATTTTATTTTGAAATCATCACTGCTGATCAAGTTTATACTGAAGACCTTAACCAGCGTATTTCTAATGTAGCGCATTTAATGGTCGATCTAAATCCTTTACTTGATTTTAAACAAGCAGTCGCAATCTCTGCCGGAAATAAGACTATCATGAACATGAAACAAGTTGACCATTTTGAGGACCTATTACATGATCCTGATGTTGAAGTAATGAAAATCATTGCATTTGATTCACGTGGTCATGAAGCCTTTGATAATGTTAAAAAAGAAGTGGCAAAAATTGAGGATTTAGTTGTTACTTCTAGTTCATCATCTAATATTGAAATCAATGCTCACCAAGCACAAAAAGGGATCGCCCTTCTTGATTACGCCAAACTAAAAAATATTAAACGTGACGAAATTGCGGCTATCGGAGATAATTTAAATGATGAAAGCATGATTCGTGAAGCTGGAACAGGAGTAGCCATGGGTAATGCCATTCCAGCAATAAAAAAGTTAGCACAAATCACTACTAAAACTAATAACGAAGACGGCGTAGCTTATATCTTAAATCAGTTTATAAAGGAAAATAAACAAGATCAGAGGTGACAAAGTATGTTGTTTTGGCTGGAACTTAATCAAGAAAAAGATTATGGTCAAATTCCTGTGATCAATCCTAAAGGAAAAATTGAATTTATTATTCAAGGAAATCTCGATAACCCAAATCATACTTTATATTTATATGACACTAACAGAAACGAAATTGGACGCTTATTTACTGATGGTACTGGACTGATTGCATCCTTTACTATTGACGTAGTAGATCACTCTCTAGTTAGTGTCAAAAAGCTTAATACGCCTAATACTAATATATTTTATCTGACTCAACTAAAATATATCGTTACGGGAAGTATTAAACGAGGGACCTATACTTTTAGATCAGGCTTTAAAAGTATTGCTAACGTCAAGACAATCGTTGCAGAACATGGGGTTGTCCTAACATGCAATATCACCAAGCCAGAAGATATTCCATTTATTTTACTTACTTCAGTATTATTTACCCAATGGCACGTAACCCCATTAAAATTACCTACATTTCCGCCAATAGCAAAAAAATTAGAAATTAATCCTAATTAATCAGAAAAAGTGTCTGGGAAAAAACTAATTCCTAAGACATAAAAAAAGAACGATGATTTCCTATTCGAATTCATCGTTCTTTTTCTATACTTTTAGTTTCTGCCTTAATATTATTAAATCACCACAATATAAAAATAAGAAGGTGGAAACTATCATGTACAAGAATTATATCACAGGCCAAACGGCTTTAACACTTAATTTAGACTTTGCTATACCTAATAATCACTTAGCCAACGCCATTAGCTGGTTCGTCGATTCGATTCCAGAAGACGTCTTGTTTGGCGATACTGCCAAAACCGGGCGTCCTGCCTATCACCCAGCCATGATGCTCAAGATCTTGCTCTTTGCCTATTTTCGCAGAGTATTCTCAGGCAGAAAAATTGCGCTGATGCTAGAAGAAAAGCTGCCGATGATGGTACTGGCAGAGCATCAAAAGATCTCATACCATACTATCAATAATTTTAGATCGAGCGACCACGCCAACTAATTGATTAAGAAAGGCTTCCTTTACTTTACGAACCTATTAGAGCAGGAAGGTCTAATCAATGAAGGAGCTATCTTTATTGATGGCACCAAAATTGAAGCTGATGCCAATCGCTATACTTTCGTTTGGCGCAAGGCAGTTGAAAGGTATCATGAAAAGCTTAAAGCTCAAGCAGTTGAACTATATGATGAACTGATTGCCAAAGAAGTCGTCAAAGCAATGGCAAAAGAGCAAGTCCAGACCAGTCGGGGATTGGCAGAGCTAGCGCAAGAAACGGAAGCTGAAATTGAAAAGCTGACTGAAGAGATTGCCCGAGAGCCTAAAGCCATTCCTGGTGGATCGCCTAGAAAAGCAAGAAGGCGCGGTCTTAAGAAGCTGCTTCATAAACTCAGAAAAGACTATGTTCCTAGAATGAAGAAACACGAAGAGGCAAAAGCAATCTTTGCTGGGCGCAATAGCTATTCCAAGACCGACCACGATGCGACTTTCATGTATATGAAAGAAGATCACATGAGAAATGGTCAGCTTAAGCCAGGCTATAATATTCAAGTCGCTACGACGGATCAGTATGTAGTTG